>JBGSIP010000764.1:0-1886 GCA_041742495.1 Planctomycetaceae bacterium | reverse complement strand
CCGCAACTGCTGGAGCAGCAAGTGCTGATTGCCGCCGTGGTGGGTGGCACGAACGTCGGCAAAAGCGCCGTGTTCAACCATCTGGCGGGTGCTAACGTGAGCGCTGTGAGCCCCCGGGCTTCGGGCACACGGCATCCCGTCTGTCTCGTCCCCTCGGCCGTTGTGCAGGCCGGCGGAATTGCCAGGTTGTTTCCCGAGTTTGAACTGCGGAAGTGGGAACAAGCCGAACAATCGCTGGGGACAGAGACGGCCGACCTGTTGTTTTGGCGTGAAGAGCGGCAACTGCCCGACAACCTGCTGGTGCTCGATACTCCGGATATCGACAGTGATGCTCCGATCAACTGGGATCGTGCGCACAAGGTCCGCCGCGCCGCAGATGTGCTGGTGGGGGTACTGACGCAGCAGAAATACAACGACGCTGCCGTCCGGCAATTCTTTGGGCAAGCCGCTCGTGAGCGCAAGACGACGATGATCGTTTTCAATCAGTGCCTGCTGCCCGAAGATGACGAGTACTGGCCGGCCTGGATGGCGCAACTGGAGCAGGGGACGCAATTGGACACCGCCTGCGTGTTCCTCGCTCCGCATGATCGCACGGCGGCCAAGGAGGGGCGGCTGGAATTTGTATCCCGGCAGTGGCCTCGTAGTCGCGAATCGCTCACAGAACCCGTCGCCGGTGATCGCCGTGTGGGCCCGCAGGGGATTTCCGATTACCTCGCACGCTTGAACTTCGCGCCGATCAAATTGCGCTCTCTCGCCGGGAGTCTCTCGCGACTCGAATCCGGATTGCCCGAATTTTTCCGGGACATCGAACGGGAAGCGGAAACCTGTCGCCTGACGACCGAAGTGTTTCGACCTGCCGACAACGATCAGACCAACTGGCCGCCCCCCCCCGCGCTGCTGTTCACGACAGCCATTCGCGCCTGGTGGGCGAAACATCGCAGCGGCTGGTCAGGTCGCGTGCATCATGTCTACGACAGTGTGGGGAGCGTGGTGCGCTGGCCCTATGACCGGCTTGTTGCGCCAAACGCTCCCCAAACCGACCCCGCCGTGGACAAGTATCGCCAGGCGGAATGGCGAGTCATGCTGAAAGAAGCCGAAGCTTTGTTTGATCGGCTGGAGCGGCTTTCGCGCGAGCACCCGAATCACTCGGAACGGCTGGACCAAATCACCTCCAGTGCTGGCCGCCAAGCCACGCTTGACCAGTTGCGAGCCGCCCACGAGAGAGCAGATATCAGCGAATTGATCCAGGCACTCGTGGTCGAAGAACTTGATCGCTTCCGGCGGGACAAGCCAACCGAGTATCAGAGAATCATGCTGCTCAATGAATCTGCAGCCGTTGGTCGCATTGCGATCTCCGTGGGGTTGCTGGTGCTTTCCGGTGGAACAGCGGCGGCCCTGGCTCCCGGTGGCCTGCTGGTCGATGCCGTCGTGGGGACCGCCTTTGGCACGGGTGTCGGTGCGGTAGGCGAGCACATCACCAGCGGTGTGGTTTCACAGTATGCGGCCACCAGGGAAGGCGAACAGCGCAGCCTTCCCCAGCGGTTCGCCGTCCATCGCCAACAGTGGTTGCGCGACTGGTTCAGTCAGCAGACCGTCGGCGGCTTGCTGAGTGAACTGCGTGAGCTGGCGGAATTGCCGCAGAGCTCTCCGTTCCTCAAGCTCCGCGACACACTGGCCGAACTGAAAACCCTGACGCCAGCCGAGGAGTCCCCCCGGTGAGCACTCCTGACCCGATCGGCGAACTGGATCTTTTGGCGCGCTACGAGCGTGTGCAGCAGGATGCTCGCGCAGTGGCCGGCATTCGCACCCCGTGGGCTCCGCTGCAACGGACCGCCGACGTGGTGGCGCAGGTCATGCCACGCTTCGAAGATGCTGCGGCGCGACTC
>JBGSIP010000763.1:0-2230 GCA_041742495.1 Planctomycetaceae bacterium | reverse complement strand
GTGACGATCGTCGCGCAGCGGCAACTGGCGGCGCAGACGTATTGGTTGCGGCTGGAATGCCCGACTGTGGCCCGCCGCATCCTTCCCGGGCAGTTCTTCATGTTGCGCCTGCCGGAAGAGCAGGGGTCCGATCCGCTGCTGGGACGGCCGTTTGCGTTGCTCGACACGTGGTGTGACGAACGTGGCGAACCACGCGGGATCGATCTGGGCTATTTCGTCGTTGGCAAACTGACGCGGTTGCTCCCGCAGATGGCAGCGGGGACCACACTGGAATTCTGGGGACCGCTGGGGAATGGGTTTCCGCGGTTGCCCGACGCGCATGTGGCGCTCGTGGGCGGCGGCATTGGCTACACGCCGATGGTCGCGGTTGCGCGGGAACTGCGGGGACGTCGTGGCTATGCCGGTGAACGGCCCCGGGCAACGGCCAGCCAGGTGTCGTTCATCTATGGCGTGCGGAATCGCTCGCTGCGCGCCGATTTGCCGGAACTGGCCGAGTTGGGGATTGCGCCCATCATCACCACTGACGACGGCAGCGAAGGCCGCCGCGGATTTGTGACTGATGCGCTGGCGGACTTGCTCCACGGCGAGCATCCTCCGACAGCGGTGCTGTGCTGTGGACCCGAACCGATGATGAAAGCGGTCGCCGGCGTGACAGCCCGGCACAACGTGCCGACCTGGCTCTCCCTGGAATCACCGATGGCCTGCGGCTTTGGCGCGTGCTTCAGTTGCGTGGCCAAAATTCGCACCGATGACATCGGCGGCTGGGACTATCGCCGGACGTGTGTCGAAGGCCCGGTGTTTCGCGCGGCAGACTTGTTGCTGGAATGATACGGCAGGGGCACAACCAGGCCGCCTGTCGCTGTGCGGCGGGTGATTCTGAAAGGGCGGATGTCACGGCGCTGCGCTGACATCTGCCGGGTTGGTCAGCGGGATGGTGCCAGTGAATTCACGGGCAGCAGACGGGCGGGTGGTCCACAGTGATCCGGTGATCGACGGCCGTGTGCAGAGCACACCGACGAGGAGCATAGAGACGATGTTCAGTCTGGAATCACATGGGTTGACCGTGCGGCATGTGCTGCGGAACCCTTCGCCGGCATTGCTGTACGAGGAAGCCATTCGCTACGACGCGGGCACGACCATCTCCGATACGGGAGCGCTGATTGCGTATTCCGGGGAGAAAACCGGTCGCTCGCCCAAAGACAAACGCGTGGCCCGGCATCCCGATTCGGAAGCTGACGTGTGGTGGGGCCCCGTCAACTATCCGCTGGATGATCTGACCTTCACGATCAACCGCGAACGTGCCGTCGACTACCTCAACACGCGCGACCGCCTGTATTGCATCGATGCCTATGCCGGCTGGGATCCCAAGTATCAGTTGAAGGTCCGGGTGATCTGCTCGCGGGCCTATCACGCGTTGTTCATGACCAACATGCTCATTCGCCCCACTCCCCAGCAGTTGGCGGACTTCGGGACTCCGGATTTTACGATCTACAACGCCGGTAAGTTTCCGGCCAATCGCTTTACCAGCGGCATGACCTCCAAGACGTCGGTCGATTTGTCGATCGAGCAGGGCGAACTGGTGATCCTGGGCACGGAGTACGCCGGCGAAATGAAGAAAGGAGTCTTCACGATCGCCAACTATGTCATGCCCAAGCAGAATATTCTGTCGATGCACTGCTCGGCGACCGCCGATCCGCAAACCGGACGCAGTTCGGTGCTGTTTGGACTCTCGGGCACCGGCAAGACGACACTGTCTGCGGACCCCAAGCGGCAGCTCATTGGTGACGACGAACACTGCTGGAGTGACGAGGGGGTCTTCAACATTGAAGGTGGCTGCTACGCCAAGGCCATTTATCTTTCGCGCGACAATGAGCCGGATATCTTCGATGCGATCCGCTACGGGGCGGTGCTGGAAAATGTCGTCTACGACATCGCCGATCACCACGTGGATTTCGACAACGCGAGCATCACGCAGAACACGCGTGGCGCGTACCCTATCGAATACATGAAGAACGCGCTGGTCCCGTGTGTGGCTGGGCCGCCGACGGATGTCATCTTTCTGACCTGCGATGCGTTTGGTGTGCTTCCTCCGTTGTCCCGGCTGACCCCCGCTCAGGCCATGTATCACTTCATCAGTGGCTACACGGCGAAGGTGGCTGGCACGGAGATGGGAGTCAATGAGCCGGAAGCGACTTTCTCCCCCTGCTTTGGTGGGCCATTCCTCGTCTGG
>JBGSIP010000762.1:0-2470 GCA_041742495.1 Planctomycetaceae bacterium | reverse complement strand
ACGATGTGACCGGCAACCTCGGCTTTGCACTCGACAACGTCGTGCTGCTGTTCTGCGCCGTGCTGGTCATCTTCATGCAGGCCGGATTTGCTGCCGTCGAAGCTGGTTTGAACTCGGCGAAAAACGTGGTGAACATCATGGCCAAAAACCTGATGGACATCTGCGTGGGAGCGCTGCTGTTCTACTTCATTGGCTTCGGAATCATGTATTCCGGCAGCTATTCGAGCCCAATCATTCCCAACACGTCGGGCTTCTTTGGCTTTGGCGGATTCGGGATCTACACCGGCTTTGGCGGAACTTTCGATCCGCAAGTGGACTGGCTGTTCCAAGTGGCATTTGCCGGGACGGCCGCCACGATCGTCTCCGGTGCAGTCGCTGGCCGAATGAAGTTTGAAGCCTATCTGGTGTACTCCGCAGTCCTTACCGGCCTCATTTACCCGCTGACGGGTAGCTGGACCTGGGGTGGGGGCTGGCTGTCGACTCTGGACGGCAAGTTCACCGACTTCGCAGGTTCCGGCATTGTGCATGCCGTGGGCGGATTCGCTGGTCTGGCGGGTGCCATGGTCTTGGGCCCCCGGATTGGCCGCTACAGTGCGGATGGCAAGGCACAGGCCATGCCTGCTCACAACCTGGCCCTCTCGACACTTGGCGTCTTTATTCTGTGGGTGGGGTGGTATGGCTTTAATCCGGGAAGTCAGCTGGTCTTCAAGACCGTCGGCGACATCAACGCGATGATGCTAGTGGCAACCAACACCACGCTCGCTGCGGCGGCCGGTGGCTGTGCCGGGATGTTCTTTGGCTGGATCATGTTCGGCAAGCCGGATCTGTCGATGGCTCTGAACGGTGTTCTGGCAGGGCTGGTGTCTATTACTGCCAACTGTCACGCCGTGACCAACAACGAAGCCATCATCATTGGTGCCATCGGTGGAGTGCTCGTGGTGCTGGGCATCATTGCACTGGACAAGGTCCGCATTGACGATCCCGTCGGTGCGTTCCCGGTGCACGGTCTGTGCGGCATCTGGGGTGTGCTGGCTGCCGGCATTTTCGGAACCGATATTCCGATTGGGAATCAGGTGAAGGGGATCGTGGCGATCTGTGCCACGGCTTTTATCTCCATGTTCATCCTGTTCTCGATTCTCAAGGCTGTCGGCATGCTCCGCGTGCCGCCGGAAGTGGAACAGCAAGGTCTGGATATCTCCGAACACGGAATGCAGGCTTACGTCCACTAGCAGTTTGATCCCGTTGGAGTTGCAAGTCGATCATTCACGGGTGGCCGAGGTAACGGTGAAACGGCGGAAGTTGTGCCAGATCTGACTCTCTCGGTCTGACACACTTCCGCCTGTTCACTTTGCTTCCTGACCGATCGACACTCTGTCGATGATCGTCTATCGCCCAGCTCGCCGATCTGTGGGTTGTGGATGGAAACTGGGCTGGGGAAGACTTTCGCGGGCCATCGGCCGGCGAGAGTCTTTTTTTGCGCTCCGGCCCAGCGACTGCACCGGTCTGCCTGGAGGCGCCATCGCCGCGAACGAGACGGCAGTGTGATGGAATCCGTGCCGCCGCCGCAGCGAGTGACACTTGGCAGCGCGGCGGTCGTTTCGTACGGTGTGAGACTCCAGCCCCACGGAGCCTCACTCATGCCTCACCTGCGCCGATCGCTCTCCTGCCTGCCATCACTGTTCCCCTTCGTCTGCGGGATGTTGCTCCTGGTGGGGCAACCTCTGCTGGCCGCCGAGCGACCGAACGTCCTGTTTGTGCTCGCGGACGATCTGGGCTGGCGCGATTTGAGCTGCTACGACAGTCCCTTCTGCGAAACGCCGCAGATTGACCTGCTCGCCGCCGATGGCATGCGGTTCACGCAGGCTTACACCGCCGGGGCCGTCTGCTCCCCCACGCGAGCCAGTTTGATGACCGGACGCTATCCGGTTCGCACGGGAGTGACCGACTACATCCCTGGTCTGACGGATGCCGGGCACCCACTCTCGACCCAACGCACGCGTACCGAATTGGCCCTGGAGGAGCGGACCCTGGGCGAATCATTTCGCGATCACGGCTACCAGACGTTCTACGCCGGTAAATGGCACCTGGGAGGCAAGGGGTACGAACCGCAGGATCAGGGTTTTGAACAGGTGATCGACGATGCCGCACTGGGCAATCACGGCAAGGATCCGACGGTCAGCACGCGCATGGTCGACGCTTCGCTGGCCTTTTTGAACCAGCGGGACGCGACGCGGCCATTTCTGATGTACATCGCATTTCACGAACCGCACACGCCCATTCTGGAATACGAAGCCCACATCGAGCACTTTCGGAAGAAAGCCGCGGCTCTCCCAGCGGAGGCTCCCCCGGCGATCGAGGAACGCAGCGGGAAAACCCGGGCCCGCATGGATGATCCCGCCTATGGGTCAGAAGTGGCCGGGCTCGACACGCAGGTCGGCCGACTGATTGCCGGACTGAAATCGGTCGGAGT
>JBGSIP010000761.1:0-6305 GCA_041742495.1 Planctomycetaceae bacterium | reverse complement strand
GTGACTGCTTCCTGGGCGCTCGCAAGACCTGCAGAGCGCTGCTCAATGGTGACGGCCACGGAGCCCACGACACTGAACTGCGCGTATCCGCCGCCGATGGGGCCGCGCCAAAGTTCCCGGGGTGGGGTCGCTTGCCAGTCCTCACTGAGCACGGGGCCGGAAATGATGCCGGCGTGATCTTCACCGCGGTAACGGGGCATGTCTCCGGGTCGCATGATCAGCGACGACGGATCAATGCCGCTCGCCGGTTCGGTCGAGGTGGTCAGCATGGGCGTCGGACGTTCCGTCCAGCGCCACACGACATGCGGGACCATATCGCCAGAGAATTCGACGGCCCGCAGTGAGCCCATAAACCCGCCCAACAGCAGCACCGCCAACCCGGCGATCGTCAGTTTGGCGCCGCGTGGCCAACCTGAGCCCCACAGCACCCATACGAAGGTCACCAGGAGCCACAACAGGACCAGCGACAGGGCGATCAGATTGGGAATCGAATCCCCGTACAGGTCGACGAGCGTGCGGACCGCCATCGCCACAATGAGGCAGACTCCTGCCAGAAAGATCGGCAACTGTGCCACGATCATCGATCGCCGCGGCCGAGATGTGGGCTCCGCCGCGGGAAGGGAGGGCTGGGAGGTGGGGGGACCATCGGTCATGGAGGACGGCTTCTGAACGAGGATGTGATTGGGTGGTGATATTGATGACAGACCCGGCGAACGGTGGTAGGGCTCGGCGAGATCAAAAAAACGGGCATGCTGAAACGGGCACGGAGAGACACGTTCAGATTCGAAATCGCTGATCGGAACTGACGGTCTGCTCACCACCCAGATGCGTCGCTATCGCCCCCTGCTGGGCCGCGGCATGGTGTGACTCCACGAGACCCGCTCGATCTTAGGCGTCCGCCGCGGACGCAGCCAAGTGCGGACCCTGAGGCGAAAAAAATTGTCGCAGGGCTTTCTCTGGCTCTTATTGATTGAGCGGTGTCACTGCCGCGGGGACGCTGGCAGGAAGGGCAGACGGTGTTGCGCGACGACCAGCGCACGATCGGGAGTGGACAGGATGAACTTCGCCCGGCGCGAGGGATTGTCCGGCACGAGAGTTGAGTGCGAAACGGAGATGGCCCGGCAGAGCGGATTGCGGACGCCTGTGCGGTTTCGCGGAGCCCTGTGATTCCCGCAGGGGCGTGGTATCATGTCGCCGCTGGTTTGGTCCCTCCCCGGGCCGACTGCTGCGGCGGCAGCCCCGCGATACTCCATCAAGTCAGATTGATCGTGACAGATTCGATTGCAACAGAACCGACCACAGTGGACGACCTGACTGCGCAACCCGCGGGCCTGGCTCCCTTAGGACCTGGATTGGTGAACGAACGGTATTGGCTGGGATTCGATCTTGGCGGGACCAAGATGCTCTGCGTGCTGTTTGATCATGAGTTCCGCCCAATTGCGCGGGGCCGCAAGAAAACCAAAGGTTTTCAAGGGGCCGATCACGGTGTCGATCGGATGATCGAGCTGATCAAAGAGACGATTGCTGACTCGAGCATTGATACCAGCCTGATCGCCGGACTGGGGATCGGTTGTCCGGGTCCAGTCGATATGGAAAAGGGGATGCTGCTGGACGCCCCGAATCTGGGCTGGAAGCGCATTCCGCTGGCGGATCGGCTGTCGCAGGTCTTTGGCCTGCCAGTGACGGTTGGCAACGATGTCGATATGGGGCTGTATGGCGAATATCGGTTCGGGGCCGCTCAAGGGTCGCACTGCGCCATCGGCGTCTTTCCGGGAACCGGCATTGGGGGCGCCTGCATTTATGAAGGGAAAATTCTGAGAGGTCGCCGCGTAACGGCCATGGAAATTGGCCACGTGGTTTCGACGTCGACCTCGGTCGGCACGGGGACGGGACGTCCCGGCACACTGGAAGCGGAAGCAAGTCGACTGGCCATCGCGGGCGAAGTTGCCAAAGCGGCGTACCGTGGCGAAGCCGAGAGCGTGCGACGTGCGGTGGGGACGGATCTCTCTAACATTCGCAGCAGCACGCTGGCGCAGGCGGTTGAAGACGGCGACAAGCGGGTTGAGCAGATTCTGCGATCGGCAGCCCAAGCGATTGGTCGCGCCGTGGGAGGAACCGTACACCTGCTCGCTCCGGATCGCATCGTGCTGGGCGGAGGTCTCGTCGAGGCGATGCCAAAATTGTTCAAATCGGAAATCGAAAAGACGGCCCGCGCATGGGTGCTCCCGGCGTACAAGGACTTGTTTGAAGTGGAAATCGCCAAGCTGGGGGACGATGCGACAGCGCTGGGCGCTGCGGCGTGGGCGCGCCATTCGCTCGCGGCGGTCGGGTGACGGATTGGTCGCCCAAACGTGGACTCCCGATTGTGCTGAGGAATCGTATTCGGAAGCCCGCTTTTCATTCGTGTCTGGTGAACCGCGCTGTCTGTTTGAACGTCGTGCTGATTGTCGCACTGAATGTCCCGCTGACTGACTCACAGTGGCCCCATTTTTCTCTCCGCATTAGCCCACCTGTTGCTGCATGTCGTCCGCGATCAATATGTCCGATACTTCGACTGGCGATCCCGCGTGGAAGCCCGATAGTCGGCCGCGCATGGTGGCGGTGATTGATGTCGGCACAACATCGATCCGCATGGCGATTGCGGAACTGAACGACGGTGGGGTGCGGCATCTGGAAGCGCTGACGCAGTCGGTGGCGATCGGGAAAGACACCTTTGCGACCGGACGCATCGGCCGGCCGACGATTGAGCGCGCGGTGCGCGTGCTGCAGGCATATCGCCGCAAGCTGACCGCCTTTCAGATCGACTTTGCGAACGATGTGCGGGTGTTTGGGACCAGTGCCGTCCGGGAGGCGGAAAACCGTCTGCAGTTTGTCGACCGCGTGTTCATGGCCACCGGGCTGGAACTGCAGGTTCTGGACGAAGCCGAAGTGCAGCGGGGCATTTATCTGGGTGTGCTGCCCTACCTGAAAGCCGAAGCCAGCACCGCCGAGCAGGCTACGGTCGTTGCGGAGGTGGGTGGGGGCAGCACGGAAGTGGTGGTGCTGAGGCAGCGGGAAGTGATTTATTCGCACGCGTTCCGGCTGGGTTCGTTGCGGCTGCATCAATCGCTCACGGCGATGAATGTGCCCGACTCCCGCATGGAACGCATGATGAAGGGGCTCATTGCCCGCACGCTGGAGACTCTGCCCGATCAGTTGAGCATGGAGCAGTGGCCGCAGGATCGCCGCGTCTCCCTGATTGCACTGGGGGGGGACTTGCGCACGGCCACGGCTCGGCTGGTGCCCGAGTGGGAAGGCGATCAGCTCGCGCAAGTCTCCGTGGCAGATCTGGCCGCGTTCACCCAGAGCTTGATTCAAATGGGCGTGGACGACATTTCTCGCCGGTTTCATCTGGCGTATCCGGAGGCGGAGTCGATCACGCCGGCGTTGTTGACCTACCTGGAACTGGCCCGCATTCTCAATGTGCAGACCATTGGCGCATCGCAAGTCAATCTGCGGGACGGCGTGCTGCGGGACATGGCGAGCGGCGGCCGCTGGTCTGAGGAACTGGAAGAGCAGATCCTGCGGAATGTGGTGAATGTCGGCCGCAAGTACGATTTTGATCTCGAACATGCCCGGAACGTGGAGAAAACGGTCCGGGCCCTGTTTTCGGCGCTGAGTGGGCCGCTGCGGTTGGAGCCGCGCTGGGAACTGACGCTGCGATCCAGCGCGCTGCTGCACGAGATTGGCCAGTACATCGGGCTGGTTGGCTATCACAAGCACAGCATGTATCTGATTGCCAACAGCGACCTGTTCGGGGTCAGCCATACCAATCGCCATATCATGTCGCTGGTGACGCGCTACCATCGGCGGGCGGCTCCCAAGACGACTCATGCGCCCTTTATGTCGCTGTCTCGTGATGACCGCGTGACGGTCTCCAAGCTCGCCGCGTTGCTGCGCTTGTCCGTGTCGCTCAATGCGTCGCGGCAGTATCGGGCCAGCGAGCTGCGATGTGAGATCGATCGCGGGCGACTGATTGTCGAAGTGAGCGGCGTCGACGACCTGTCGATTGAGCAGTTGGCCATCCGGCAGAATGGCACGATGTTTGAAGACGTATTTGGGCTGCGAATTCTGCTGCGGGCCCGTCGTTCATGATCACGCAGAGTTCCTCGGGCGAATTGCTTAAGGAGACATGCGTACGACGAGTGCCGCTGGCAGTTCTGGCAGCCGCAGGTGGGTTAGATTTCTTCTCCGTGGTTGCGCCTCCGCTGGCAGGCGTGCACGCGGAGGCTGGGTGGATAAGGTCGGCACCGCGTGCCGAAGGAATGCATGATCACCGCGCATAGTCAGAGCGAACGCTTCTTGAGCCGCGAATTGAGCTGGCTGGAATTCAACCAGCGCGTGCTCGATCTGGCGGCGGACGTCTCATTGCCGCTGTTGGATCGACTCAAGTTTCTGGCGATCTCCGGATCGAATCTGGATGAGTTCTTCATGGTCCGCGTGGGGAGTCTCGCCAAGCTCGACCAGATGGGGATGCAGTCTCCGGACGCCTCCGGACTCACGCCGCGGCAGCAGTTGGAGGCGGTCCGATTGCGTGTCGCCAAAATGGTTGAGTCGCAATATGCGGTGTTTGAGGAAGACCTCGAACCGCAACTGGCACGGGCGGGAATTCGGCGTCTGAACCCCGATCGGCTCTCGCCGGCGCAGTTTCAGAAAGCGGAGGATTTTTTCGATCGCGAAATCCGGTCGGTCATGACCCCGATTGCGCTGTCGCTGACGGAACGTTTCCCCACGATGTTTTCGTTGTCGATGGCGGTGTGCGTCCATCTGACGCCATCGATGGAGAATCCGGATCTTCCGCGGTATGTCATCATTCCGCTGGGCCGGGCGCTCCCCCGGATTGTGCCGCTGCCCGCTTCAAGTGGCTACGAGTTTGTGTTGCTCGAAGACATTGTGATGACCTTTGTGCAGCGGCTGTTTCCGGCAGAAACCATGCTGGAGTGCGCCGTCTTTCGCATCACCCGCAATGCGGACTTCAGCCTGACTGAAGACCTCATCTTCGATCTGATGGCCGAAATGGAGGAGGTCGTCGAGGAGCGTAAACAGGGGATGTGCGTCCGACTGGAAGTATCGGACGAGGCGTCCGCGGAAATGCGCGAGACGCTGCGCTCGGCAGTCGCTGTGGAGCCCGACAATGTCTATGTGGTCAAAGGACCGCTGGAACTTTCGGCGCTCATGACGCTGGCGGGGGTCAAGGGGTTTGACGCCCTGCGGGCCGAGCCGTGGGAACCGCAGCCCGCGATCGATCTGTCGGGCGAACAGCGGATGTTCGACCTGATTGCCGATCGTGACATCTTGCTGATTCACCCGTACGACTCGTTCGATCCCGTCGTGCGGTTCATCCGCGATGCGGCAGAGGATCGGGACGTGCTGGCGATCAAGCAGACGCTGTATCGCACGAGTTCCAACAGTCCGATTGTGGAAGCTCTGATCCGCGCCGCGCGGAATGGCAAGTATGTGACCGCCGTCGTGGAACTAAAGGCCCGCTTTGACGAGATGCGCAATATCGACTGGGCCCGGCGAATGGAACGCGCCGGCGTGCAGGTGATTTACGGCGTGCGGGGCCTCAAGACGCATGCCAAAGCCTGCTTGGTGGTCCGCCGGGAACCGGATGGTATCAAACGCTATGCCCACTTTGGCACCGGGAACTACAACGAGCAGACATCGCGAATTTATACCGATCTGAGTCTGTTCACCTGCGACGAAGATCTCGGCTCTGACACCGCGAACTTCTTCAATGCGGTGACCGGCGATTCCATTCCGCAGCAATTTCACCGGCTGGAAGCGGCTCCGTTTGGCATCCGACAGAGGCTGCTGGACCTCATCGATGTGGAGGTGCGTCAGAATCAGAACGGCCAGCCCGCTTTCATCCGCGCCAAGATCAATTCACTGGTCGATCCCACGGTGATTGAAGCCCTCTACCGGGCTTCACAGGCGGGTGTAAAAATCGATCTCAACGTGCGCGGTATTTGCTGTCTGCGTCCGGGGGTCAAGGGGCTCAGTGAGAACATCCGCGTCACGAGTCTGGTCGACCGTCTGCTGGAGCACGCCCGCATCATTCACGTCTGCCATGCCGGAGATGAACGGGTCTTCATTTCCAGTGCCGACTGGATGCCACGGAATCTGGATCGCCGACTGGAACTGCTGATTCCCGTCGAGGAAGCCAGTTGCCGCAAACGCGCGATCGAGTTTCTTGACCTGTGCCTGCGCGACACTGTGCGGGCCCGTGAACTGCGCTCGGACGGCCGTTATGGCCCGGATCGTGG
>JBGSIP010000760.1:0-3205 GCA_041742495.1 Planctomycetaceae bacterium | reverse complement strand
CAGACGCAGCACAAGCGGGGCAGCCATGCGGTGCAACTCCACGAGGTGACGACAAGCAGTGCGGACAGGAGTTGCGCCAGACAAGCCGTCACGCAGGTCGCTGTTGCAGCGCGATCGCGCTACAGCACCCTGCAGACCAGTGACGAAGGTCGAGACAGACACGCTCCCGGCGAGCCAGAGTCGAGGTTAGCGCTGCCACGGCGAGAAAGCAACGTCCGCCCGGCGGTTGTCGCGCGACTTCGCCAGACTTCGCCAGCAGACTTCCCCGCCAGACTTCGTAGCCCGGCCCAGGCGCTGCCTGAGACCGGCGAGCGACGCAGCCTGATCGACAGACGAGTGAGTCTTTCTCCGAGGCTCTGTGCCTCCGTGAGAACCGAGTCGTTCGCGACAGGGCCTATAGATCTCACGGAGCCACAGAGTCGCGGAGATGTTTGGGAAGCATCACTCACCCGTCGATGAGGGGCTGACTCACTCAGCGACCCGATGGCGCGATGGCGTCAGGCACAGCCTGACCTACCAGTTTGTCCACCGCTCTTTGTCAGCCGCTGCAGATCACAGGGTGCCACGGCTGGCTTGTCCAGCCGTGAGGGGATTCGTAAATCAAGCTGTGCCTGAGGAGCCGAAGGCTACGCGGTCACTCTGACGTTCCGGCACAGCAGGGGACGGGAGAGCGTTCGGTGTCGGCTCACGCCGGTCCCTTGCTCACACTGCTGGAACAGCAGGCAGTGGCACCCGGCGACCTGTGCTGCCTGACACCGGCATGCGGCGTGGCCGGCGCTAGAAGTGGATGGCACGTCCGTCCACGGCGAGGGCAGCCTCTTTCACTGCTTCCGCCAACGTAGGGTGCGCGTGGCAAGTGCGGGCGATGTCCTCAGCCGTAGCACCGAACTCCATCGCCGCCGCCGCCTCGGCAATCAGATCTCCGGCGCGCGGGCCGATGATGTGGATGCCCAGCACACGGTCCGTTTCCTGATCAGCCAGAACCTTCACTTTGCCATCCGTCTGTGACATCGCACGGGCACGACCGTTGGCAATGAACGGAAAGATCCCTTTCCGGTACGGTTTGCCCGTCGCCTGGACCTGTTCTTCGGTCAGCCCGACCGTGGCAATTTCGGGCTCCGTGTACACGACTGCGGGAATCACGCCGTAGTTGACATGGCCGTAGCCGCTGAACATCTGCTCGACGCAAGCAATGCCTTCCTCTTCCGCCTTGTGCGCGAGCATCGCGCCGCCAATGACATCCCCGACGGCATACACCGTGGCCGCCGAGGTCTGGAAGTGGGCATTCACCTTGATGAAGCCCCGCTGATCGACCTCGACGCCCGCCGTGGCGAGCCCCAGACTCTCGGTCGCTGGCCGCCGGCCGACCGACACCAGCACGCGATCACAAATTACCGGCTCGCTGTCCGCAATCTGAACGGTGGCAGAGTCGGCGGCGGGACTGACTCCCGTCACACGACACTTCAGGCGAAACTCCAGCCCCTGCTTCTCGAAGATCTTACGTGCATCGGCGGCAATTTCCGTATCCATTCCGGGCAGGATTCGATCGAGATACTCCAGCACCGTCACGCGCGAACCGAGTCTGCGCCAGACGGTCCCCATCTCGAGGCCGATATAGCCCCCTCCCACCACCACGAGGTGGCTGGGAACCTCCTGGAAACTCAGTGCCTCTGTGCTGCTGACCACACGATCGCCATCCAGCGTGATGCCTGGCAGCGTGCTGGGGACGCTCCCGGTGGCAATCAGAATGTGTCGGGCTGAAACCTCCTGCACGCCGTCGGCTGTGTCGACGCGCAGCATCTGCGGGCCGACAAACGTGGCCGATCCTAAGACGCGGTCGACCTTGTTTTTGCGGAACAGGGCGTCAATGCCCCCTGTCAGTGCCGTGACGACCCGTTGCTTGTGCTCCATCATCTTGGGCAAATTGAGCGAGACATCCGAGCAGATGATGCCGCGGGCCGCGAAGTGTTTCTTCGCGTGCTCAAAGTGTTCGCTGGAATCGAGCAGTGCCTTGCTGGGAATGCACCCGATGCGCAAACAGGTTCCCCCAAGCGCTTTGGCCTGTTCGATACAGACGACCTGCTGCCCCAGTTGGGCTGCCCGGATGGCCGCCACGTACCCTGCCGGGCCTGCCCCGATGACGGCCAGATCGTAAGTCTTCATTGCCACAATTTCGGCCCTGTGAGAGTCCGTCGATCCGCTCCCAACAAGCAAGATCGACACCCGACAATTTCAAAGCTTTTCTGAACGGAAAACGGGCAGCCCGCATCCGTGACCCGCTGCCCGGGCTACTCGTCAACGACAGTCGGCACCCGAGGCCCTCTGCGCCGTGAGCGAACGGTACCCGACGCCGATCACACTTCCAGCAAGATCCGGGCAGGGGACTCGATGGTGTCCTTGATCCGCTTGAGGAAGGACACCCCTTCGCGACCATCGACCACACGGTGATCGTAGGTCAGCGCGACATACATCATGGGTCGGATGACGATCTGCCCGTCGACCACCACCGGGCGCTCCACAATGTTGTGCATTCCCAGGACGCCGCTTTGAGGCGGATTGACAATGGGCGTGGAGAGCAGCGAGCCGTAGACGCCACCGTTGGAAATGGTGAAACAGCCCCCCTCCATTTCTTCGAGGCCAATTTTATTTTCACCGGCCCGTTTGCCAAAGTCGGCGACCGTCTGCTCGATTTCCGAAAAACTCAGCCGCTCTGCGTTGCGAATGACGGGAACCACCAGCCCCTTGCCCCCCCCGACCGCCACGCCAATGTCGAAATAGTTTGTATACACCAGATCGGTCCCGCGCAACTGCGCACCGACCTGAGGATACGTTCCCAAGGCATCGACCACGGCCTTGATGAAGAACGACATGAACCCCAGCTTGATGCCATACCGATCCTGGAAGGCCTGCTTGTACTGGTTTCGCAGGTCCATCACTCCCTTCATGTCGATTTCGTTGAAGGTGGTCAGCAGCGCTGCGGTCTGCTGGGCCTGCACCAGGCGTTCGGCGATGCGACGACGGATGGGTGTCATGGGGACAACCCGTTCGCCGCGCTCCATCATTGGTTGCGCCGGACTGTATTCCGGATCGCGCGTCGCCAGGCCGGTCGGCATCGGGGCCTGCAGAGCGTCTGATTTTTGCACGCGGCCCCCGGGACCCGTTCCGGTGACCTGACCGACAGACAGACCGCGTTCCGCCATGACGC
>JBGSIP010000759.1:0-1724 GCA_041742495.1 Planctomycetaceae bacterium | reverse complement strand
GAACACCGAGATTGACCGTGTGGACGCCCGGCGTACCCAAGGCGTAGCAGACCGCCCCCTGCAAATAGTTCACATCCATTTCGGGCGGTGAGTCGGGGTTCTCGTACGAGCCGGTACTCTTGCGCGCCCCGCCAAACACCTTCATGGCCACGATGCCCGTGTTGTGCTTGCGGGCCGCCGGCAGGACTTTCTCTTCGAAGTTGTAGGTGTGCCGATCAACGAAGTTGATGACCGCCAGCAGCACGTCTACTTCGCCCGTCTCCAGCAGCGGCACGAACCGCATCGGACGATGGTGGCCGGAGATGCCCAGGAACCGGAACCGGCCCGCCTTCTTCTGTTGCAACAACCAATCGAAGACGCCACCCGGCTGCATGGCCTGCTCCACATCGTGATCCCCCACGCTGTGGTAGTACACCAGGTCAACCCAGTCGGTCTTCAAGAGCTCGAACGATTTGTCGAGCGAATTCTGCGCCTTTTCCACCGTGTCAGCCAGCACTTTCGTCGAAAGAAAAATATCCTTGCGACGATTGCCCAGTGCCATGCCGACGGCCTCTTCCGACTTGACGTAGGCAGGTGCCGTATCAATCGCGGTGATCCCCAGGTCGATCGCCAGGCTGACGATCTTGGCGATATCGGTGGCGGGAATCTTTGGGCAGAGCCCGCACGGCGCGGTGCCCAATGTCATCGTGGTTACCGAAACATTGGTGCGTCCGAGTACCCGCTGGGCCAACGGATCCGAACTCGCAGGTGCGGGAGTCTCTTGCGGCTGCGCGGCCGCCTCATGCTGTAACGCCGCGTTGCCCACCAGGACGCCGCCTGCCAGCAGGCCGCTCTGTTGCACAAACGCTCGTCGAGACACATGGGCCGATTCGTGACGCGACATGAGTGAGATCTCCTGATTGTCGAGTATGGTTGAGGCGGTCGGTACCAGCGGCCGTCGCCGCAAGCACCCGTCTATTGTCGGTCAGGTCGCCGGGCAAGGAAAGGGCCAATCGTCGTTTGCAGGCACTGCGTGGTGAGCCCAGCAATGGGTCGCGGTCAGGTTGTCAGCTCGTCCGCAGGTTGTGTCCTCATGCGGCCCGGGATACAACGTTATAGTTCTCACAGCACCCTTTTCGAGTGGGAGGAGCCGATGATCACGCCGTTTTCCGCGCGACGAAACCGCACTGTTGGCCGTCCATCGGCCCTGATTTCAGGTCTCCTGGTTCTGTTTCTCGGAACCGGTCCTCTCACCGGCCGTGCAGCCGAACCGACGACCGGCGCGCCAACTCCCGGTCTGCGCGCATCGGATGTCGTATTCATGTACGACGGGCCGAAAATGTACCAGGAATACGGCTGCACGGTGCTCGGTTGGGCCGGTTCGCACGACAAGAACCACATTGCACAGGCCCACGAGCAAGGGGTGCGGTTGTTCACGGTCAGTGTGGGATTCCTGACCGAGTTCCAGGGGATGATCGACTTCAGCAGCGACTTTCAGGACGCGGCCGCGCGCAACTTCGCCGGCGAGCCGTTCATCGTACCCTGGTTGTGGGACCACAAGCACAAAGGCGAACCCGCCTGGTGGTGGTGTACGAATAGCCCCTTGTATCGGCAGTTTTTGGAGAGCCGACTCCGCGAACGCATGCCGGCCGAGCCCGACGGGCTGCACATCGATGACTATCGGGGCGCGTCGGCCTCCGTGGGTTGGCTGTCCGGTTGCTTCTGCCGCCACTGCCTGGCCGGCT
>JBGSIP010000758.1:0-5122 GCA_041742495.1 Planctomycetaceae bacterium | reverse complement strand
GGGGATGCGCCGCGGCACTTTGATTGTTCGTGGCAACCAGCCTCCCGAGCGATATCACTTTGCTCACGCCTGTCGTTATGAGCCAGTGGTCTTGCGGCTGCTCGCGCGGCACATCGCACAGTCTGATCCCGGCGGGGAGGTGGACTGGTTGTGCGGAGCCGCCGACCGCTTTTGTGGTGATCTCACTGGCTTGGGACGAGGGGAGTATTTTCTGCTGGCGGGCAGTCGTTGAGTGCGCCGACCGTGGACGACGATGGGTTGCGGTCCGGAGAGTGCCGCGGCGCGATGATCGGTCCGAGAATGACAGCAAACCTGCAACGGCGGAGCGGCTGACATCCAGTGACAGAGTCCGAACCTGACCTGATGGGGCACTACAATATTGCCGATGCCGTGGCGAAATCCGCCGCGCTGGTCCCGGACCATCCCGCCGTTATTGAACCGCTGCGGCGCGATGTCCGTGGCGAATATCGCTACCGCACGACGACGTTTGCAGAACTGAATCGACAGATCGAACAGGTGGCGCAGGGACTGATCCACTGGGGCGTCCAGCCGGGGCAGCGATTGGCCCTGTTTGTGCCCCCATCGCGCGAGTTCTTTGCCCTGACGTTTGGCATCATGCGCGCCGGGGCCACGGTGGTGCTGATTGATCCGGGGATGGGGCGGACCAATTTGTTGGGCTGTCTGTCGCAGGTCGAGCCGGATGGCTTTGTCGGCGTGCCGTTGATTCAGTGGATTCGCCGCCTGTTGCGTTCGCGATTCCCCGCCGCCCGGTGGAATGTGACGGTCGGACACAGCGGCTGGCCGGTAGAGATGACCTCGCGGCGCTTGCTGGCCCGCGGCAAGCACGCGGCCTTATTCCCGGCGACGACGCGCGAATCGACCGCAGCGATCATCTTTACCAGTGGCAGCACGGGACCACCCAAGGGGGTGGTCTATGAGCATGGCATGTTCGCCGCACAAGTCGACCTGCTGCGCACTCGGTTCGACATCCAGCCGGGGGAAGTGGATCTACCGGCGTTTCCGCTGTTTGCCCTGTTCAACCTCGGGACAGGGGTCACCAGCGTGCTGCCGGACATGGATTTCACACGTCCGGCGGAAGTGGTTCCCGACCGCATCCAGCGGCATCTGGAAGACCATGCCTGCACGCAGGCGTTTGGCTCACCTGCATTCTGGAATCGCTTTGCGCGGGGAGCCAACCAGGAAGGCTGGCAATTTCCGCAGCTCAAACGCGCGCTTTCCGCGGGAGCGCCGGTTCCTTTCCCGGTGCTGGCGCGTGTGCATGCGCTGATGAGCGATCCGGCGGCAGAAATCTACACGCCGTATGGTGCCACGGAAGCTCTGCCGGCATGTGTGATTGGGGGACGTGAAGTCCTCAGCGAAACCGCGGCGTTGACGGCCATTGGCCGCGGGACGTGCGTCGGGCGGCCGTTTCCTTCAGTGTCGGTGCGTGTGATTGAAATTGTCGACGGACCGATCCCTTGCAGCGAACAGGCAAGCGAATGCGCCGTCGGCGAGGTGGGCGAGATCATCGTCACCGGTCCCAGCGTCACCCGCAGCTATTTTCGCCAGCCCGAGGCAACAGCCCGCTCCAAAATTCAGGACGGTGCCCGCTGGTGGCATCGCATGGGAGACCTGGGCTACTTCGACGACGAGGGACGGTTGTGGTTTTGCGGTCGCCGCGCACACCGTGTGGTGACAGCGGAAGGCCCCCGGGATTCAATTTGCAGCGAGGCCATTTTCAATCAGCATCCCCGCGTGTATCGCAGTGCGTTGATTTCCGTCGGCACCATTCCGCCTGTCGGAGCAGGAATTGTGATCGAGCCGGAACCCGGACAATACCCGGAATTGGCCCACGAAAAGGCCCTGTTTGCCAATGAATTGCGCCGCCTCGGGGGGGCGAATCCCCTGACCGCGAATATCCGAATGGTCTTTTTCAACCGATCATTCCCTGTCGACCGTCGTCACAATATAAAGATCCACCGCGAAGAACTGACCGTCTGGGCGCGCGGCGAACCGGGCTGGTAGCCGCAGCATCCGTGCCGTGTTCCGTCACGGGCGGCTCAATCCCGAGAATCAGTTCCGCAGACCACGGTCTGCGGAACTGATTCTGACCGGCGGTGACGGCCGGCCGGCCCGCAGTAGTCTCCCGAATTGTGAGATGGAAGGTTCCCTTGTCGATGACGGTCCTCGTTACCGGTGGCTCCGGCTTCGTGGGATGGCATCTTGCGCAAGCGTTGGCACAAGCCGGACGGACCGTCCGCATCTTCAGTCGCACCGCCCCGGCCCACAAAAGGCTGGCGGCAAACGTCGGGGCAATCACGCATGTGGCAGGAGACATCCGTGATGCTGCTACTGTCCAGGCGGCGGTCCGTGATTGCGATTCGGTGTTTCACACCGCTGCGGTCCCGGGTATCTGGGGTTCGCGGCGGCTGTACGAGTCGATCAATGTGCTGGGTACCCACAACGTCATTGCGGCGTGTCAGTCGGCGGGGACGCGGACGCTGGTGTTCACAAGCTCCCCCAGTGTGGTGTTTGACGGTCGCCCCCACACCGCGGCGGATGAGAATCTCCCTTATGCGGCCCGCCACCTGTGCCATTACTCGTGGTCCAAAGCGCAGGCCGAGCGCGCGGTGCTGGCAGCAAACGATATCGAAGGACTAAGGACATGCGCCTTGCGGCCGCACCTCATCTGGGGGCCCGGCGATCCGCATCTGGTGCCACAGGTCATTCGCGCAGCACGAACCGGTCGCTTGCGGCGGATTCGCGACTGTGATCCGCTGATTTCCACCGCACATGTTCACAATGTCGTTTCGGCGCACCTGCTGGCCGAACGCGCGTTGCAGACGAAAACTGCTGCGGCCGGAGAAGCCTACTTCATCTGCGATGCAGACCCGATTGGGATCTGGACCTGGATTGACCAGTTGTTGACGACAGCCGGGCTGCCCGTAGTTCAAAACAGCATGTCAGCCCGGCGGGCATGGTGGCTGGGAGTGGCCTGCGAGCAACTGTATGCGATCACCGGCCGCACTCGTGAACCGCCGATGACACGGTTTCTGGCGCGGCAGCTCAGCGTGCCGCACCACTATCGCCACGACAAGGCGACACGCCTGTTGGGTTATGAGCCGATGATCGCGCGCTCAACAGGTCTCGCCGAAATTGCGTCAGAGCTGGCAGAGTGCGCGGCGAAGCCGCTGTCGTGATCGTCCGGCGATCAACCGCCATCGCGTCCCCTGCGGCGGGCTGGTGTTACGTTTCCAACGGAGGCGAGTCGGTTGGATTTTGTGCAGGTGGGAGCGGTTCGGCCCCGGGAGCGGGACGACCCTTGCCGGCGCGAATGTAGGCCGCGCGTTGCAAGGCGTAGTCCGCCGCGGCAAGCTCTGGGACGGCGGCTTCTGCAGCCTGTCGATTGGCTTCTGCAAAACAGCGCCGCAAATAGGGAATGCACCAGCCGCAGCCCGTTCCCGCGCCGCCGCATTCACTGAGCTGACTGGGAACGCGCGGATTCCGTTGTCGGAGGAAGTTCACAATCTTCCGCTTCGAGACGTGAAAGCAGTAACAGAGTTTGTCGTCCAGTTCCAAGGTGACTCGCTTCAATTTGAAATTGGGGACGAATTCCAGGCGGTCCGTCGGTTGGTCGACGGCAAGGGGCGGTCAGGGCGCAGTGCCGGCCGACAGTGGGCTGATCACCACACGGTTGTCGGCCGAACGATATTGCAGACCGGCAGCCGACAGGACTGCTGTCATCACATCGGCGAGCGAGCCGTCGGTGACCGCGGCTGTGACGGTTGTTTGTTCATACTGTTGCCGTTCTTTGTCGGTGACGTGCTCCCAGACAAACGGGTGACCGACCAGCGGTTCCAAATCCGCCAGCAGCAAACGCAACGTGGTCGGCTGAACCACGGCAAACGAAACCACGGGCAAACTCAGCGTGCGTGCAATCTGCACGGGTCGCGGCACAATGAGTGGCAGCGGCGGCGCTTCGGGCCGGGCGACGGCGAGCGCGGCCGATGGTTCTGGAGGCGGAAAGCTAGGCGACGCGTCAGCCGACACCTCCCCTGGCCCTACCGACATTGCCGAGCCAACGGGTGGAATCTCGCCAGTGGGCAGAGCGGGAATCACTGGCGTTTGGCCGGATGTAGGCGACCGGCTGGCCACAGAGGCCGCAGCAGACTGTGGTGGCGCTTCGCCAGGCACCGCGGGCCGCATCGAATCTGCGTCGGACAGGCTTGGATTGCGCAGCCAGAACATGCTGAGCAACAGCAGTGCGGCTGCGGTGCCCGCCAGCATGACGAGTCCGCCCATTGCCGGCTGTCGAATGGACTCTGCCGGAGGGCTGGTCGTAGCTGCTAGACGCACCAATAGTGCGGGAGATTTCACCAGGTCCAGTTGGACAGCGCAATCGGGGCAGGAAAATTCCCCGGCTTGTTGCGCAGGAGGCATGCGCAGACGCGTGGAGCAGGCAGGACACAGCAGTTCCATGTTGCTCCCTCGATCCCGATTTGGCTTCGCCGCGCGTTACTCGAAACCCGTGACGTCGACGGTCGCCTGCTGATTGGCGGTGGCCCGGCTCTGCGTGGTCAGCGTGAGTGTTGTGGTCGCCTCATCAATCACAATGACCAGCGGATCCTGCTCAGCCGCATAGCGTTTGAGGACATTCCAGATGACTTTACCGGCGGGAACTTTTCCTTCGGACATGGCCTGGGGCATGTTCTTGGTGAAGGCTGCATTCTTGAGACCGTCCCCGTCAATGTCGACCTTGATCTGCAGTTCGGCCCCCAGAAACAGGAACACATCCTGCAACGGGGTGTTATTGAATTCGGCCAGCACCGCCACATTCAGCCGATCGCGCACAGTTCCGGTGACGACGGGGGCCGACACGACCGGCACGGGAGGTTCGCTGTCGAAATCGGTCAGGCGGCTTTGTTGCCAGGCCAGTTGACCGGCCAGCGCCAAGTTCGGCGCGGCAATGAGCGGCAGTTGCGAAGTGACGCGAGAAAAGGTGTTCAATCGCTCGACACGTGCCGTGCGCCACGCCACCTGCACCATCGCCGGGAGCCTGCCGATGAGTGCGCGGCCCCCTTCCGTGCCGGGAGACATGCGTTTGACCGCGTCGAGCAGATCG
>JBGSIP010000757.1:0-2394 GCA_041742495.1 Planctomycetaceae bacterium | reverse complement strand
CCCGCCGGAACTCACATTGGCCTGCTGGGGCACAGCATGGGGGCTCGCGTCATTGCGTCGTCGCTGCATTTGCTCGCTGGTGGGGGAGTTTGCTGCCACGGTGTCCACGCGCGGGTTCCCCCGCACTGCTGCGTAGAAGCTGTGATGGCGGCCGCCGCCATTGACCATCATTGGTTCAATCCTGGACAGCGGTATGATCGGGCCTTGTATCCCGTGGGCCGCATGGTCGTGCTGCAGAACCACCTGGACCCGGCCCTGTGCGTGATTCCGCTTGTCAAGCCGTTCTCGGGCGCGCAACTCTCCAAATCGGGGCTACGCGGGCGGGACATTCGACTGATCGGGCCGCAGGCGCAAAAGGTGTGCACCATTCGCGTCGGCATTGACGTAGGGGTCCGGCACATCTGGCCGTACTACTATTCCAATCCGCAACTGGGCGCAACCATCGCCCCTTATCTGTGCCCCTGCCAGTAGCTGTCGGCAGGTTCCGGCGGCATTCAACCGGTGTCGGAGCGGCCCCGCCCCAGCACAAGCGTGGGAACGCGGTAAGGTCACGGTGCCTGCGGGCGGAAATTCCGCTCAACTGCCAGAACTGCGGTAGTGTGTGATGGACCACAAGAAGACCCGCCGGGAGACGAACAGTCCCAAGAGTGCCAGCGTGGGGACGATCGCCAGCGTCCAGCCCGGTTCGACAACCTTGTTCAGTACCGTGCGGGCGGGGACCGTGACCACCAGCAGAATGGGAATCACGTAGGAGAACGCAAACCGGATCAGTTCGGCGAGCGGAATCCCCGAGTAAATGTCCGACGGATACCGGGCGAAGACGGTGATGTAAAACCAGAACTCATACAGCCCCTGGTTGCGCCCCATCCACACCACTGTGCTCGCGATGACGATCATCAGGCTGTAAAAAAACATCACCGCCACGCCGACCAGCAGCAGGTATTGCAGCACCATCCACGCTGTCGGAATGCGGCCTAACTGCACCATGGACACGGCGAGCAGGCAAACCGCCAGCCCCACGTTGCTGAGCATCGACAGATTCACGCGCGACAGCGACACCATGAATTGCGTGTCAATTGGCTTGAGCAGGACCAGATCGAGACTCCCCGTGCGGATCTGCTCGCTGAACTCGGCGCAATTGGGCATGTAGAACGCTTCGACCAGTCCGTTGATCATCATGCTGGTGGCGATGAACACGTAGTACTCTTCCCGCGTCCAGCCAGCGATGCTGGGCACATTGCGGTAGATGATGTCGAAGAGCACGAGTTGCGTGGCGAACCAGAACGCGCGCGTCACCACGGTTAGCAGGAAGTGGCCGCGGAACGTCATTTCGCGGATCAGCGAGTTGCGAAAGAACAATCCCCAGACACGGAGATAGTTCGGTCGAAAGTCACTGTGCGGTGAGGTTGCATCCACCATGAGGAATCTGAAATCCCGGCTGTTGCGCGGCGGCGATCAGTGCTGCACGTGGACGGCGCGGGGACCCGCTTGAGTTGTCCCTACCACCAGCGGCGTCTCACCAATGCTCTGCAGGGCCGACAGCACATCGTCGAGCGCGTCGGGTTGGATGACAATCACCAACCCCAGCCCCATGTTAAACACCCGCCACATCTCGTCCCGCTCCACGGGACCGCTGGCCGCCAGCCAGTCGAAGATCGGCAGGCGGGGCCAACGTGAGGCCTCGAACGTGGCCGCGACGTCCTCCGGCAATATCCGCTCGAAATTGTCGGCCAGTCCGCCCCCTGTGATGTGGGCAATGCCATGGACGGCTCCTCGTAAGCGCGGGTCGGACAGCAGTGCCCGCATGGCCCGGGCGTAAATGCGTGTGGGGGTCAGCAGGGCTTCTCCGGCTGTGATCCCCAACGCGTCAACGTGATCGTGAACGGTCAGGCCCGCCGCCTCAAACACCACCTTGCGGGCGAGGCTGAACCCATTGGAGTGCAGGCCACTCGAAGGGAGCCCAACCAGCACGTCTCCCGGACGAATGGCCGAACCCGTGATGAGTTCGTCCTTTTCGACGACCCCCACGCAAAAGCCAGCCAGGTCGAAATCTTCCGGCCGATACAGGTCGGGCATGATGGCGGTCTCGCCACCGATCAGCGCCGCCCCCGCGTCGCAACAGCCGGTGCTGACGCCCGATACGACCGCTTCGATGAGTGCCGGGTCGTCTTTTCCCAGCGCGATGTAGTCCAGAAAAAAGAGCGGCTCGGCCCCGACGCACAAGCAGTCGTTGACGCACATGGCGACGAGGTCGATGCCGATCGTGTCAAATTTACCCGCCAGTTGCGCGACCCGCAGCTTGGTGCCGACCCCGTCGGTGCCGGAGACCATCACAGGGTCGCGATACGTGCGGCCATCCCCGTGCAGCCGAAACAGGCCGGCAAAGCCGCCCGG
>JBGSIP010000756.1:0-1606 GCA_041742495.1 Planctomycetaceae bacterium | reverse complement strand
CGTCCGGAGGGGTCTCGAACACCAGTTCGTCGTGAATCTGCAACAGCATGGCAGACTGCAGCCCTTCCCGCTCCATGCGACGGGCCACCTTGCACATCGCCAGTTTGATGAGATCCGCCGCGCTCCCCTGAATCACGGTATTGATTGCGGTGCGCTCTGGCATGTTCCGATTGCGGCCCGCCACGTTCTTGATCCCCTCGATGGGTCGGCGGCGCTTGAGCCAGGTCTCGGCAAATCCAGTGCGCGCGGTCTCTCTCAGTACGGTGGTGATAAAGCGATCCACACCGGGGAAACGGGCAAAGTATCCTTCGATAAACGCCGCGGCATCTTCCTTGGGAATCCGCAGCGCCTCCGCCAGTCCAAACGCACTCTGCCCGTAAATCACGCCAAAGTTGACCGCCTTCGCGACGCGGCGCATGTCACTGGAGACATCGGCTTCGCTCACGCCGTAAATTTCCGCCGCGACGGTGGCATGAATGTCTTTCCCCGCCGCAAATGCCGCTCGCAGGGCTTCGTCCTGACTGAACTCCGCCAGCACGCGCAACTCAATCTGCGAATAGTCCGCGCACAAGAGAAGCCAGCCCGGTTCTCCGGCCACGAACGCCTTGCGAATGCGTCGACCTTCGGGCGTACGAACGGGAATGTTCTGCAGATTGGGATCACTGGAACTGAGTCGCCCCGTGGCCGCCACCACCTGATTGAAGGACGCATGAATGCGCCCCGTCGTCGGATGCACCAGCATTGGCAGAGCATCCAGATATGTCCCCTTCAGCTTCGACAACTGGCGATGCAGCGTGATGCGCTCGGGCAACGGATGCAACGCCGCCAGTTTCTCCAACACGCTCTGATCGGTGCTGGGGCCAGTCTTGGTTTTCTTGCTGACCGGCAGCTTGAGGTCGTCAAACAGCACCTGCTGAAGTTGCTTGGGAGAATCAATGTTGAACTTGCGGCCGGCGATGTCGTAGATCTCGGCGATCACCTCTTGCAGCCGGTCTCCCAAGGCCACGGACTGCAGCGCCAGTTCCTCCACATCCACTCGAATGCCGCGATGCTCCATCGCGGTGAGCACCGGAATCAGCGGGCGTTCGACATCCCAGTACAAGTCCCACAGTCCCTCCTGCTTGAGGTCGAGGGCGAACTGTCGGGCCAGTCGCAGCGCTGCATCCGCATCTTCGCTGGCGTATTCCCCCACGCGATCCACAGGAAGCTGATCCATCGTCTGCTGATTCTTGCCACTGCCAATCAGATCACGGGTCGCAATCTTGCGATGTCCCAGAAACTGTTCGGACAGCGCGTCGATGCCATGACCACGCGCGCCGGCATCCAGCAGATAGTGGCAGACCATCGGATCGACACCGACACTCTCGATGCGAATGCCGTGCTGCCGCAGCACCAGCATGTCGTACTTGATGTTTTGATTGTGAATCTGCACATCGGTCCGTTCGAGCAGCGGCCTCAGCCGTTGCAGCAGTCGCTCGCCGTTGAGCACCGCCTCTCCCGCCGGTCCCGCCACAGGCAGATACCAGGCATGCCCGGGCTCCCAGGCAAACGCCCACCCGACGATCTGCGCCTGCATGGCGTCGAGCGCCGTCGTCTCCAGATCGAC
>JBGSIP010000755.1:0-1580 GCA_041742495.1 Planctomycetaceae bacterium | reverse complement strand
CGCTCCGCTGACGCCCAACAACTCCGGGTGCCGGGCGACCTTGTCGGTGAAGATTTTCAGATCACGCAGAATCGGTTCCAGATTGGTCATCAGCACATTCACCATCACGGCGGACCGGTCGAGATGCTCGTACAACTGGGGGTCTTTGGCGAGCCGCTGCAGCGTGCCGTCTTGCGTGGCGATCATCGCGGAGACAATTTTGGCATCTGCGAGAATTGCCTGCAGGGAGGCTAGACTTTGATCCATGCGTGTCAGGTTGGAATCGACCTTGGCGATCAACTGCGGGGTATGCCGGGCGATGGGCTCGGTGGTCTGCTGGAGGTTACTCAGACTCGCCTCCATGAGCCGCACACTCGCCTGCAGCGACTGAACCGTCTGCCGCGCCGTGCCGACGGTGGTGCGAGTCTCTGTCACCAACGAGGGGAGGGCGGTGACGGCGTCGCGAATGCCGTCACGAATGACGGGATCGTTGATGAACGACTGCGCGTCGACGAGCGTTCGATTGGCAGAATCCATAGTCACCGTCAGGCGTGTGAGCGCCTCCGCCGCGCGTTCCAGCACCAGGTCGAGACTCCCTTCCTTGGTTTCGACAAGGCGATTGAAGTTGTGGCCTACCTTCTGCCATTCCAGGCTGGTGGCTTCAAAACTGCTCAGCGTGGTTGACACTTTGGCCTGCAGTTGCTGAACGATATCGAGCGGATTGTCAGGCGGCAGCCCCTTGAGCAGATCGCCGTGGGCCAGATACTCGCCGCTGACTCCGGCATGAATTTCAACCGACGTATCTCCCAACAGGCTGGCATTGAGCTGCGGCTGCGAATCCCGCCGCAGGCGATGCCGCTGGCGAATTTCGAGGAGCGCCAGCACGCCCCCGCGCTGTTCGTCCGCCGTCAGTTCGATCACCCGGCCAATGCCCAGTCCGTTTTGTTCGACGGGTGTGCCGACACGCAGGCCGGGGGCCGTTTCGAAGTGCACGGCGATCCCATACTTGGGCTCAAACAGTTCGGTCAGCCGTCCGAACTGAAAGGTCAGCGCGACGGCGATGCCCGTCGCCACCAGTGTCAGCAGGCCCACGGCAAATTGTTGTCTGGGGGTACTCATGCGTCTGAAGTTCCAGAGTTCAAGGGCCGCAAAGCCTCGACCGCACGACCGCAAAAACAGCGTTGAACGTGGCGGCCACCCGGCCAGATCCAGCCCCATTCGCGACCGATGGTGACGGTTGTGTTTTTGCGCATCAGGCCACCATCATGTCGGCCAGGCGTTGTCGGGCATCCCCGGTGACAAACTGCGCGACACGCGGGTCCGGACTGGAAAAGGCCTCTTCCGCCGTCCCTGCGAAAATGATCTGCGACTCGTGCCGCCCCAATTGAGGCACCGGGTAGAACATCAGCACGCGATCGGCCACTTTTCTCACGGTGGTCATGTCGTGAGTGACAACGACACTGGTCAGATTGTCGCGATCGCGAGCAGTGAGAATGAGCTGATTGATGACATCGCTCATGATCGGGTCCAGCCCGGTTGTCGGTTCGTCATACAGCAGCACCCGCGGGGCGACTGCGAGTGCCCGCGCCAAAGCCGCCCGC
>JBGSIP010000754.1:0-2650 GCA_041742495.1 Planctomycetaceae bacterium | reverse complement strand
GCCCGTGCTGGTGCATTGCGCGGCGGGGGCCCAGCGGACGGGCGGCGTGGTGGCTTCGTACCGGCTGCTGGTCGAACGTCAGCCCCCGCAACTGGTGTATGACGAACTCGTCTCCTATGAGCGGCGGGCGTGGAAGAACCGCACCGTCATTCAGTTTGTGAACGACCATCTGCAGGAAATCGCGGAGGGGCTGAAAAACCGGGGAATCATCAAAGAAATTCCGGAACCTCTCCCGCAAATGCCGATCCCCTGAGGGCTTGGGGGGTGTGTCTGGCACCGGGAGGCGGGGCCGACTTGGCGCTCTCTCCGGGGTAACAAGGCACCGACCGGCGAACTTGCGAGCCGGAGGCGGGGTCAGGAGAGGAATCGGGAGGAAAACTCCCGCTCGATGAGGTTGAGGGTCCCGCCCGGCACGTTATCCTGTGGATCACTGGGTCCAGTACTCTGAACGGGCGAGACAGCCGCCGCCAGCAGGCGGGGTCAAATCGCGGTCCGATGGCCGTCGGATGCAGGATTTCAGGGGACGGCCCGCAACAATTTTGGCATTGCCAGCAAGGTTTTGATCATGGCCCACGTCGTTGCCCAGCCCTGCTTTAACTGCAAATACACAGATTGCGTCGTGGTGTGCCCCGTGGAGTGCTTCTACGAAGGGGAAAAGATGGTCTACATCCACCCCGACGAGTGCATCGACTGCGAAGCCTGCGTGCCGGAATGCCCCGTGGAAGCCATCTTCCATGAGGACAACCTGCCGACGGAGTGGGCGGAATACATCAAGATGAACGCCGAAAACGCCGCGAGCAGTCCGAACATCACCGAGAAAAAAACTCCGCTCGCCGATTCGTAACCGCGACTGCGGCGCAGCGCGAGGCGGCCCCGGGGTTGGTTCGGCTGTTCCCAATCATCGCGTCCCGACCGCGCCTTGCTGACGGACAGTGGCTATCATCGCACCGACCCGGTTGTCGGCTCTGAGGTGATCGCCATGCGAAGTTTGTTGGTCGCGGTTGGATGCTTGTGTGGGTGGGTGGCCAGTTCCACGTTGCTTGGTCTCACCGCGTTTGGCCTTGGCCCGGTGACGATGGTGGCTCATGCCGGCGAGGAATCGACTTCCCCGCCTGCGGTCCCGACTGATGCGTCCGGCGAGCCGCTGTATGAATACCGGGCCGATCACGATCCGAACGGTATCGGCAAGTTCTATCGCGGACGTGAAATCGCCCACGTGATGGGTCACATGGGCGCCCTGTGGCTGGAACGCCCGGAGCGCGAAGAAGAAGAACGCCTCACCTTGATGGTCTCGCTGCTCGAACTGCAGCCGGGCCAGGTGGTGGCCGACATTGGGGCGGGAAGCGGTGTCGTCTCTGAATTGCTGGCGCGGCAGGTGCTGCCTGATGGCCGCGTGCTGGCGGTCGATATCCAGCAGGAAATGCTCGATCGCCTGCAGACCCGGCTGAAGGAGCGGGGCATCCACAACGTGGAGTCCGTGCTGGGAGACGTGAAGTCCCCCGGTTTGAAGCCGAACACCGTGGACTTGGTTCTCATGGTGGATGTGTACCACGAGTTCGATCACCCGTATGAGATGGCCCGCGAGATTGCTGCCGCCCTGAAACCAGGTGGCCGTGTGGCACTGGTGGAGTATCGCGCGGAAGACCCGCTGGTCCCGATCAAGCGGGTCCACAAGATGACCGAAGTGCAAGTCAAGGAAGAATTCGGTCTGCCGGAATTCGGCCTCGTCTGGCAAAAGACTGTTTCCGAGCTTCCCAGACAACACATCGTGATCTTCGAGAAGCCGAAGCCGTAGACAATGCTGTTGGCCTCCCGGTGAACGCTGGCATGACGATGTATCCACACTGGCATGACGATGTATCCACACTGGCAATGGCGAAGCCCAGTGGCTCCCGGCTGGGCCGGAGTTGTGAACTGTCGATCGCGATCTGACAGGCAGTGTTGACGTCACGCTGACTTGATCGTCGGGGAAAGCCGTTGGCACGTCGATCATCGGGCACAGCCTGATCGACAGACGAGTGAGTCTTTCTCAGTGGCTCTGTGCCTCCGTGAGAACCAACGACGTGCGCACGAAGCGGGTCACGCGCAGTCTGCATTCAACGTTGGTTTCTGGTGGGCCCGTGAATCGTGCCGTTCGCGACAGGACACATGATCTCACAGAGACACGGAGACACGGAGATGTTTGGGAAGCCTCGCTCGCCGGTCGATGGGGGGCTGATTGACTCAACGACCTGATGGCGCGATGGCGTCAGGCGCAGCCTGACCTACTGGTCTGACGTCATCGCGCCAAGGGGCCGCTGAGTGAGTCAGCCCCGCCATCGACGGGTGAGCGAGGCTTCCCAGACATCTCCGTGACTCTGTGGCTCCGTGAGATTGTAGATCCTGTCGCGAACGGTACCGTTCTCGAGCCCGCCAGAAACCAACGACGAATGCAGATTCCGCGCGACCCGTCTCGTGCGGACCTGGTTGGTTCTCACGGAGGCACAGAGCCTCGGAGAAAGACTCACTCGTCTGTCGATCAGGCTGTGCGCAACGATCGAGGCGTATTGGGCTCTTCCGTCAGGCACAGCCTGACCTACCCTGCTTCTGGTCTGTGGGGCATCTATGGGGCAGTCATTGTCTGGCGAATGCTGGACGAGACCTGGGTGGC
>JBGSIP010000753.1:0-5126 GCA_041742495.1 Planctomycetaceae bacterium | reverse complement strand
GCCGTCGGCGAAGCGACGGCACAAGTGCCGGCAGCCGTCGCTGCTCCCGCGCCGTAGGTCACACGAGGGCGGGTTGCACTGCGAGACGGGCAGCGGTGTGGGCGTGAATTAAGCGTGTCGTTCAGGAAAGGTGGCTGGATGTCGGACCTGATTTCCCAAGTGTGTCAACAACAGGCCGGACGAACCTCGTGGGCGTCCATGCGGGCTGGCGCCGCAGTCATCGCCCTCGTGCTGATTCTCGTGGCAGGGACAGAGAGGTCTCCGGCTGCCGAAACTGAGCTGATGCCCAGCTACCGCGCGCTCAAGGGGGGCACGCGATTTCGTGTTGAGGCGAGCTGGAATCTGTATCACGACTATGCGGCTGCCGAAGAGTTGCTGCGTGAACTGGCCACTGCGCATCCCGAGTTCGCGCAGCTCAGTTCGCTGGGCAAGACCTACGGCGGGCGCGAAATGTGGCTGCTGTCGGTGACGGATTCAGCCGCCGGCCCCGCCGAGGCCAAGCCAGCCTTCTGGATCGACGGGGGCATCCATGCCAACGAAATCCAGGCGGTCGAAGTCCCGCTGTACACCGCGTGGTACCTGCTGGAGATGCGTCCCCACAACGCATTCATTGCGCAACTGCTGCGGGAGAAGGCGTTCTACATTCTGCCGATGATGAGTCCCGACTCGCGCGACGCCCACTTCTACGAACCGAACACCACGCACAGTCCGCGCACGGGCCAGCGGCCAATCGATGACGATCTGGATGGATTGTTCGATGAGGATGGCTACGAGGATCTGGACCAGGACGGTTCGATCACCCGGATGATCAAGCGGGATCCAAATGGAGAATGGAAGAAGTCGACCCAGAGCCCGTTTCTGCTGGAACGTGTCAAGCCAGACGAAAAAGGTGAGTATGTCGTCATTGGCACGGAGGGACTGGACAACGACGGGGATGGAAAACTGAACGAAGACGGCGACGGACGGTATGACCCCAATCGAGATTGGGCCTGGGACTGGCAACCCGCCTACATCCAGCGCGGGGCGTACCGGTATCCGTTTTCGATTGGCGAGAATCGTCTGGTGGCCGATTTCATCATGGCCCATCCCAACATTGCCGGAGCACAGTCCTATCACAATTTTGGCGGGATGATTCTCCGCGGTCCTGGCCGACCCAGCGATAAGTTCTTGCCCGCCGATGTGGCCGTGTATGACAAACTGGCGGCCCGCGGTCAGGAGGTGCTGCCCAAGTATCGCTACTTCCCCGTGGGCGAAGGGCTGTACACCGTCTATGGTGGGGAAATTGACTGGCTGCACCAGATGCGTGGGGTCTTCACCTTCACCAATGAACTGTTCACCCCGTTCAACTACTTCCGCCACGATCCGGGCGAAGCAGCGTTGCGCAGCGACGAGAACGAGTTGCAGAAGTTCAACGAGTTTCTGCTGTTTGACGGGGGCTATGCGGCCTGGACTGCCTACGAACATCCCGAATTTGGAACGGTGGAAATCGGCGGTGAGCCGCTGAAGACCTGGGTGCGGCAGCCGCCGTCGTTCTTGCTGGAAGAAGAATGCCACCGCAACATGGCGTTCACGTTGTATCACGCGGAGCAGACGCCGCAGGTGGGGCTGGAGAATCTGGAGATCAAGCCGCTGGGCAACGCGCAGTTTCTGGTGACGGTGGCCGTGACCAACGATCGCCTCACCCCCACTCACAGTCAGGTGGATCAGCAGAAGAAATTGACGGCACCCGATGTCGTGTTGTTGCAGGGGGCCCAGGTGGTTCCGCAATTCGCGATGATTGCCGACGAACCGCTGTTTCGCAGTTTCACGTCTCAGGCCGATCGCCCGGAGCGGGTCCTGCTCGACAATGTCCCCGGACAAGGGCGCAGAATGGTCCGCTGGTACGTGACAGGCAGCGGACCCGCACGCGTGACGGTGCAGTCGGTCAAAGGGGGGACTGCCGTTCTCGACCTGGAATTGCCAGTCAAATCCGAATGAGCCCGCGGCCTGTGCGGGCCCGGTGCAGGCATTAAAGAATCGCTCATGTCACACAGCGGACACTCGCGATCCAGAGCGGCATGACCTCGGGCGGAACAGTGCCCGGTCAGGGCTGGTCGCGAGTCTGCAGAAACAGGGCTTTCTTCTGGCCGGGCAGGGTGTAGTCGAAGCCGCACTGAATGAAGAACTCTTCGCTCGCGGTGATGGCCATCACTTCCAGTACATGCCTTTCGCGGGCCAGTTCCACACAGGCCTCCACAAGCCGGCGGCCCACGCCGCGGCCGCGGTAGAGCGGTGACACCGCCAGCGAGCGGACCTCTGCCAGTTTGCGAGAGTAAATCTCCAGCGTGGCAAAGCCGACGATGACATCTTCAAACTCGGCGATGAACCCGGTGCGAATCAGATCGTCGAGTTCATCGATTGTGCGCGGCAACAGGCGTTCCTCCAGCACAAACGGCTCGAGGAATTCGTACAGCGGTTCGACGTCGTCGGGCTCGGCTGGCCGGACAACAACGGGATTGGAATCGCTCAAGGCAGCTCTCTTCGTCCGATGAAACGCCACACCTTCACACTCACGCGATCACACTCACACGATCACGCCGTCACACACCCACACAGTCCGCCCGCGGCCGGTGATTATCTCTTGCGTGGCGGTTGTCGTCGACGGCTGACAGGCCCACGTGGGTCGGGCTCCGGGGAATTGAGCGCAGCGACCGCCAGGTGGTTGCTCGTTCGGCGTCCGTGACGACGAGTTGGCACTCCAGACGGCACGAAGTCGTCGCCAGCGGTCACGACGTTTTCCGACGGGGTCGCGGGGGACTGGCGGAATCGCCGGAGGACTCCGAGCGGCTGCGCTGGACTGCTTCGCGGCGTTCCCAGATCCGGTTGATCGAATCGTCCGCATCGGGTGTTTTGCAGTTGGTATCGCCGTGATCGACCGACACTGGTCCGATGCGTTTGGCAGCCTGCTTGGCGGCGTGACGCAGTCGCTGATTGCGGCCGCCGATGGCGATGAGGCACTGGTTCATCGCATAACGACTGCGGTTGGGACGCTGGGCGATTTGCTCCTCCAGGTACTCCAGCCACTGTAGAAACTCGTCATCGTCTCGTTCCTCGGGATCGAGGGCGATGAGGGCGCAGACGGTCCAGCCCGTGGCTCCGATGAGATCCCGGGTGTTCGTCGCCCACTGAATCCCCTTCTTGAGTGCAAATGGGGAGCGGGCGGTCAGCTTGGCCAGCGCGTCGGCCAAGGCTGAACTGTCGACTTCCTTGATCCACGTGTTGAGCAGCTTGGGAGAAATGCTGTCCGGGTTGGCGACCATCGTCGCCAGAATGCGCGCGTCATGGTTGCCGGTGCTCCACAACTCTCGGGCAAGCTCCAGATCCCGACCAATTTGCCGCGACAGTTTCTCGAAGGTGGCGTAACTCACCCCAAACAGCGGTGGCTGGCAGCCGTGTCGCAAATACGTCTTGCGGGTCTGCTCACTACCGGCGGCGGCCAGCAGCGCCATCGTCTCGTCCAGATTGGCCACGGCTGCGATCCTGTGTTGAAAACGTGAGCAGGCCTGTTTGCTGCCCACCTGTCAGTCGATATTGGCCACCCGACATGGCTGCGGTGGCACAACGGGTCCGTGGAGGTCATCTGAATCGATGAGTGGCCGGGAGTCAGAAATGTTGATTCGGCAATTCTGCTCTCGCCATACCCTGCAGGACCGGGCTTAGCCGCCCGTGGAACCCACAATGTGTCTATGTGAACAGATTTTGACCGCCTGTTACGGAATCTCCACCAAGCGATCCGGGGGGAGAAACTCCGCGGTTTCTGTGGGAATGGGTGGGCCGGGGTTAAGTCGCCGATACTCGCCCGGAGCGGCCCCCGTGAGTCGACGGAAGGCACGCGTGAAGTGAGCGGGGTGAGAATAGCCGACCGCGTGCGAGATAAATTCGATGGTCGCCATTGACTGGCTGAGCAACTGTTTGGCGCGGACCAGCCGCAGTTGCTCAATGCGGTCCGAGGGGGAGCAGCCCATATATTGCCGGAACTTCCGTTCCAGCGTCGACCGGCTGACTCCGACGCGAACAGACAATTCGTCGACCTTCAGCCCCTCGCAAGCGTGATCGGAAATCAACGTCATGGCTTTGACCACGTCCGGATCGGTTTGGGCCGACAGGTCCGTTGATCCCCGCGAAAACACGTTCAGCGGCGGGAAAACAAGGTGATTTGGTCCGCGATAATTCCCTGCGATCATGCGATCGAGGATACCAGCGGCTTCAAAACCAATCCGGCGGGTGTCCAGCACGATGCTGCTCAGCGCCGGTTGCGTCAGCCGGCAGAGCAGCAAGTCGTCATCCGCGCCAATGATACCGACCGAATTGGGAACCAGCAGGCGAGCCTGTTTGGCGGCGTGAATGACCTGTCGGCCGCGATAGTCGTTGGCGGCAAAAATGCCGATTGGCTTGGGGAGTGTGTCCAGCCAGTCGGAAATGGCCTGTTGCTCGTTCTCTCCGCGCAGCTCGCGGTCGGGAGCCGATTCGTCCTGCCGCACGTCGGCATCAGTGCTGAACACGTAGCAGGCCGCATTCCGCTGCGTCAGGCAGGCCCGAAACGCGCGTTCGCGGCGATCCGACCAGTCCACGCCCGTGTATCCGCAATAGGCCAGATGCGGGTATCCGCAATGTTGCAGGTGCTCAAAAGCGAACTTCGCGACGGCGGCATGGTCCGTCTCGATGGTGGTCCATGCCCCGACGGAGAAACGTCCCCGCAGGTCGACAGTGGGGACGTTGAGACTCTCCACGACGCGGCGGTTGAACTCCGTTTCGACTCGGGCGATGACACCGTCGGGCCGCAGCGTGCCGAGCGTTTCGGGCAACTGGTCCCGCATGCTGCGTTCAAAATGGATGGCCCGCCAGGCCGGGCGCAGGCTGACGTAGTCGGCAACGCCCGAAATGCACCCCCGACCGTACGCGCGGGAGGACTCGATCAGCAGCAGAATTCGCTTCTGGCTGTGCGACGTGGGTCCCCCTCGATTCATATCGCCCCTCATTCAACCGTCGTGTGGTGTCGATGCAGGTGCCCTGGGCAGGTCTGGAGCTTGTCAGACTAACACGAAATTGACTCCTCACAATTCGACACCCGCTGGAATCGGCCCCTG
>JBGSIP010000752.1:0-8694 GCA_041742495.1 Planctomycetaceae bacterium | reverse complement strand
GCCAGCGCATCGATGTGCGGCGTCTGAATGTCGGTTCCGCCATTGAACCCACAGTCGGCATAGCCGAGATCGTCAATCAGCAGGTAAACGATATTTGGCGGCGGGGCGGCATCAGCCGACTGGGCACCAATCAACAGGCCGAGCAGGGCGAGGAGCTGTACGTTTCGCATGGCAAGGTTTTGCTTTCTATGCAGCTGATGAAGTGCGGGGGGGACCATTATTCTGCGGACTCAGTACCCGAAAGGGAAAGCGGTCCGCAAAAAAGCACCCGGACCGCGCGACTCTTCCGCCCGCGCTGGCCCGATGTGACACGCCCAGCCGGCAAAAGACTGCCGCGGCTGTCAGCGACCCGCCGCTTCGCCCGCCGGAGGCAACTGCATCTGCAGCGGTTTTTCCGTTTCCCAGCGTTTCATCAGGGCCACGTTTTCGATCATGCTGGCCCGCTCCGCCTTGTTCCGTGTCCGCTGGACCTGCGACTGCATTTCCAGCTCGTACACGTCCGCAGATTCGGGAGCGGGATCATTGGTCTCGTGGGCCCAGCGGTCCAGCCGGGCACGCAGTTCGGCAAGTGTCGTGGCGTACTGGGGATTGCCCGCAAGGTTCACCGTTTCGAATGGATCGCTGTTCACATCGTAAAGTTCTTCCGCTGGTCGTGACGGCGCGAAGAGCAACTGCTCCTGCAGCGGACTGAGTTGCCCCGCGGCGTGCAGCTCGCGCAGGCGGATCAGGATCGGCTTGGTGTCTTTGTAGTTGGTGGGCTGAAGCAACGGCCGAGCGGGGTAGTAGTTGCGAATGTACTTGAAGGATTCGGTGCGCACGCTGCGGATGCGATCGACGGTTTCGCCACAGCGGTCGCGCGCGGCGAACACCGCGTCGCGTTTCTGGTAGTCGGGCGAAAACAGATCGCGCCCCTGCATCCACGCCGGGACATCCAAGCCAGCCCAGGCGAGTGACGTGGGGGCCATATCAATCTGCTCGATCAGGTCCGTTCGCACGGCACCGCGCGGGATGGCCGGTCCACGCACGATGAAGGGCATGCGAATCCCCTCGTCATACAGAAACTGCTTGCCGCGCGCGTGGCTGACACCGTTATCGCCCATCAGGATGATGATGGTCTGGTCGAGGATCTGCTCGTCTTCCAACCGCCGCAGAATCTCGCCCACCTGCCTGTCGCAATATCGGATGCAGTCGAGATACTGCGCCCAGTCGTTGAGCAGCACTGGATCATTGGGGTAGTACGGGGGCAGGGTGACATCCGCCGGGCTGGTCAATGTGCCCAGGGCCTGTGGCGCTTCGGTCACATACCAGTGCCCGTTGCCATTCCGGTTCTTGCCTCCCCACAGCTGAATCTGTGCGAAAAAAGGCTGGCCCCGCTGACGATTCGCCCAGTCGGCACCGTCGTAGATGGATTCGTCCCAGTCGAAGTTGTAGTCGGTCTTGCCGAGACCCTTGGTTTGGCTGGGGTAATCGCCGTTGCAGGTGTAATAGCCTGCCCGCTGAAAGATCGCGGTCACCGGCTCGACGTGCGCGGGCAATTGAATGTGATGAGGACCACGCCCGCTCACATGGTGATGGGCGCCGATGGTCGTCTGGTACATGCCGGTGATCATGGCCGAGCGGCTGGTCGAACAGACCGGCGCTGTGAGGAAGGCCCGCGTGAATAACGTCCCCTCGCGAACCAGCCTGTCGATGTGTGGCGTCTGGATCGCCACTTCACCGTAGCAGGGCATCTGCGCGCCGACATCGTCCATGTTGATCCACAGGACGTTGACCCGTGAGGCTGCTGCCGGCCCGGCGTTCGCTGGCGAAACTGCGAGCACCCAGCAAGCGAGCACCATCAGCGCAATCAGCGGCAGAATCGTACGTGTCACCGGTCACTCCTCGTTACGTTCGCCGCGCTGCTCGGCGGCTGGATCGACTGAATGATTTCTGCCTCGCGTCAGCATGACAAGCAGGTTGAAAGCATTGTACAGCGTTTGACCAAAGCAATGCTGCGGAGAGCTTGGGAGCAACAGTAGCATAGATGTCGCTCCCCCTCTCCACCCACCGCTGGTTGGTTGTGACCTGACCCCGAATTCTGGTGCCAGGTGCTATGAAAGTTGGGGTTGGGGCAGGCCGTTGTGCGGCCGGTGAGGGTTGTGGTCTGTTCTCCAATTGGTCGACTGCGTTCTGGCCGATGCGAGCGTCTTGAATTGCTCCTCGTCGAGGAATTCGTCCCGCGGGTTTGGTCACTGGCACGTCAGCGAACACTTGCACACAATCTGTGACCGTCGCGGCGCTCCAGGTGAATTCTCAATCCTGGTGGCAGCCAACGGTGACTGTCGTGTGACCGCCGGGTTTTTTCGGGAGTCGTCACTCGGCCGTCGGTTGGGCAGGGCAGGACTTCTCTCACAGGGAGCGGCGATGAAAACCTGGCTGGTGGTATTGTGTCTGTGGATGTTTCCCCAAATTGCTTCGGCGCAACAGGTCGCCGACGTGATTTACCAAGGTGGGGACGTGGTCACGATCAATGACAGGCAGCCCTCGGCCGAAGCGGTGGCCGTCAAGGAGGGGCGGATTGTGGCCGTCGGCACCAAAGCTGACGTGCTGCAGTTCAAGGGAGACGGCACCCGACTGGTGGACCTGGGTGGCAGGACATTGTTGCCCGGATTTGTGGATGGCCACGGCCATTGCTTTGGTACCGGCTTGCAAGCCGCGTCGGCCAACCTGCTGGCTCCCCCCGATCACACGGTGACCGACATTCCCAGTCTGGTGGCGGAACTCAAGACCTTTGCCGAGGGCGAGACCGCGAAGAAGTTTGGTCTCATTCTGGGATTTGGTTACGACGATGCACAACTGGCCGAACAGCGGCACCCCACGCGGCATGACCTCGATCAGGTCTCGATCGAAGTCCCTGTGTATGTCATTCATCAATCCAGCCACCTGGGGGCCGGGAATACGAAGGCCATGGAACTGGCTGGCATCACGGCCGAAACGGCGAACCCTGTCGGGGGCGTGATTCGTCGTGAGCAAGACGGCAAGACACCCGATGGTGTTCTGGAAGAGACGATTCACTATGCCGTGCTGCTCAAGCTGATGCCCAAGATGGGCGCAGCCGAGTTTGAAGGTCTTGCCCAGGCGGGTATGAAACTATACGCGGCGAACGGCTACACCATGGCCCAGGAGGGGCGCGCCATCGCCACTGTCGATCAATGCTGGATGCGCCTGGCCGAGGCAGACAAGATGCTGATTGACGTCGTCAGCTATCCGGATATCTCCGGTAACGACAAGCCGTTCGGCCTCGACACGCCTTGGTACAGCAAGACGATGAAGAATGGCTACCGGATTGGCGGCGTGAAGATCAGTCTCGACGGTTCCCCGCAGGGCAAAACAGCGTTCCTGTCGCAACCGTACTTCGTCCCGCCGCACGGGTTGCCGGCGAGTTTTGTCGGCTATCCCTCCATGCCGATCGCAGATGCCAACCGGAAGGTCGCGTTGTGCTACGAAAAGGGCTGGCAGTTTCTCTGCCACTGCAATGGCGATGCGGCCGGTGACATGATGCTCGGAGGAATCCGACAGGCTCGTGCCCAGTTCGGACCCGGCGATGATCGCCGCGATGTGATGATTCACTGTCAAACCGTGCGCGAGGATCAACTGGACCTCATGCAGGAGATGGGGGTCATGCCCTCGCTGTTTGGCATGCATTGCTACTACTGGGGTGACTGGCATCGGGATTCGGTGCTGGGGGCCGAGCGCGCCGAACGCATCAGCCCGGCCCGGTCGGCTCTGCGTCGAGGGATGATGTTCTCACAGCATCATGATGCTCCGGTCGCCTTGCCCAGCGCCATTCGCATCCTGTCGTCTGTCGTCACCCGCCGCACCCGCAGCGGAGATATACTCGGAGCGAGCCAGTGCATCCCCGTTGAGGAGGCATTGAAATCGCTGACGATCTGGCCCGCTTATCAGCACTACGAGGAAGCGAATCGTGGCTCGATCGAGGTGGGCAAGCTGGCCGACTTCGTGGTTCTCGACCAGAATCCCATCAAAATCCCGATTCTGGGCCTGGAAGATCTGCAGGTGGTCGAGACGATCAAGGAAGGTCGTACGATCTATCGGGCCAAGTGAAACCCGTAGCAACCGGCGGTGGCTGTGCCTTGCCGAACAGACCCCGTGAGAAGAGGGGCTGTTCGATCGCCGGCCATCCCTTTGACAAGGCGAGCATTGACATGTCCCGTGGAGGAACTCGCTGGCGGTCACTCTTGTGCGTCGCAGTGAGCTTGTTTGGCTGTGGGGGCATCGCGGCTGCAATGAGCGCCGCTGGAATCGTGAACTGGTCGACAGCCGGTCTGGAAGTGGCAATCCACGTCTGGCCTGCCGGTGAGCCCGGCCCGACCACGCACGTGTTCACGATTGCGTGGTCTCTGGTCGCCGTGATTTCGACGACGGCCCCGGCATCGATCGCCGGGTGTTGCCACGTCGTTCAGGAGTTGCTGCGGCGGGGATCGGAATAGGTGGTGACGTTGCGAGATGTTGGCGGTGATGTGTCTGCAAGGACCAAAAGCCCGACGACGCTCAATGGGTTTCGCTTGCCGTAAGGTGCTTGAGGGTATTGTGTTGCGTCGCTTGTTGGCGGGAGATAAAATGGCTTTAACCAAATTGGGTAAAGCCGCTTTATCTCACAGGAACCCCATGGCGAAAGTCGGTAGCAAGCAGGCGAAGGCATATCAGATCGAAACGTGAGCCGGAGAGATATTGTGACAATGGTCTTGTCAGTTCGTATGTCCCTCTTGGTTTGCCAATTGCTGGTAGACACTTCGCATCAAGTCACACCTCGGCCTGATTTTGTTGTCCGTGACGCGATCGCATTCCACGCGCCGCTCATCTTGGTGTCGAATTCATCCGGTGAGCGGACGGCAGTGCTTCTCTGTGGTCCTCAGCCACCCGCGAGTGTTCAAAACGATATGGAGTCGTTGACGTTGGATGGTTCACTCTGCGTCGCGGCTTACTGGGGGGAATCCCCTGGTCCCTATGCGCCGGCTCATAGCTGCATTTGGGATGAGCAAAAGTATCATTCACAGATCGTGGACTACGTGGAGAGAGCAAAATGTTACATCAGCGCCAGTCGTCACAGTGAGGCTGTGTTCTACATTGAGCAATGTGAGTCTGCTTGCACATTCATTGCCAACGATGCGATCACTTTTCTGCGGCGTTTTGCGCCGCGCGATTTGTTGTCTGCGTGTCGCGAGTGCGCCAGCGAGGGTGGATTGCAGATCGGACGAGTCAAGGCGTTGCGACCAAAGTCACCAATGATTCCCTACCTCGTCACTGCTTCATTGTCATCCGACAAAGCATTCGCGTGGATTCGTGGCGAAGTGATGCACGTTCTTGCCAAGCCTGACTTGCTGCATCGGGAGTATCTTGTCGCACTGCTTGTGGCATCGCTATATACTCATCCTGAACGAGGTGAGGATCTGCTGGTCCACATACTTTCACTGCGATCGCTCTTTCCCCACAGCGAGTTGGATGTGATTTATGCGTTGGAGATCGTCGCACGAGAGAAGACTGTTGACATTGAGCCGTTGTTCGCGGCTGCGTGCGATGGCTCACGAGAAGGGGACCTCTACGGTGACATTCTCCTTGAGGTAGAGCTCCGGCAGACGGGACGGGTTAGCTGGCAACGAGCGATCAGGTACGCTCACCATGCCAATGGGAGCCCAACAATCATGAGACGAATCGGCCGAGTCTTCGGTGCGTCGCTCGGACTCGTTGAGTTCCTCGGTGTTCCCAGTGCGAAGCGCAGGGGATTGCCTATTCGATCGAGATCTGCATTCCTTAAAGGGCTGGCTCAGGGGATGACTCAGGGGCGGGACTTGCGTCCACAGCCGTCGGCGGCCTGGTAGGTCCGCTGCCACTGCGAGTTGAGGACGATAAACTTGATTTGCCTGAGGGCCAGTTGCCCTGACCCTGAATTCCCTGCCATGTGTGCCAGGAGCCGGTGCGGTGCGACTGATTCCGTGTCACTGCTGGCGGGGGTTGTCCTCGGATGGCAAATCCAGAACCTGCCCTTGTGCCAGCAGTCGCTGGCGAAGAGTCGCATACGGCACCTCCTGCACGGTGACATTTTCTTTCACCGCTACCGCCGCCGCGACCCCCGCACCCTGGCCGATGACCATCCAGGCTCCCTCGATGCGAAGCGATGACATGCCCACATGGGTGCAGGACAACGCGACGGGCACCAGCAGGTTGACACACTGCTCGGGCTTGGGAAGAACCGAGCGGTAGGGAACATGATAGGCGTAGCCCTGCTTGGGATTCTTCTTCCGCACCGGGAAGATCGTACCCTCATTGATCACGCCGCCGCCGGGCAGAGCAATTCGCTGGCAATCATGCGAGTCAATGGGAAACGAGGAAACAGCAATCGGATCATCCTTCTCTGGGTTGTTCAGGATGTCGTTCTGCGTGATGACGTAGAGTCCCCTGAGTCGACGAGATTCGCGCACGTAGAGTGCCGGTGAGAAGTGGTCGTAATTCGCAAATTCGTCCCTGCATAAACCGAGTTGGTCATAAGTATTGCGAACGGCTGGCGGAACGGCAGGATCGGTCGTCAAGAACTGATAGAACTCCAGCGTGTATTGCTTGTGAGCCTCCCAAATGGCTTTCCGGCCGGCCTCGTCCGCTTGGTGCCAATCAAGTCCCCCGCCAACCAGTCCGATCGAGAATTGATGTCCGATGGAGTTGTTTCCGTCCAACTTGTCGCCGGGCAGCGGATACAAGTCGAACCCGACCTGTTTGGCATTGCCGCCGGCATTCAGATATCGGCGAATGACCTCGAACCGTGCCGGGTCGTAGTTGTCCGGCTTTGGCATTGGCACGCGATTGTTGGGGTCGGCGGTCAGGCACAGCCGAAAACTATACGTCATGATGTTGTTGTCGCCGTCCTCGTCAGCCCCCGCGTCGTCGGTTGTGAGTAGTGGCAGAATTTGGCCGTGGTCATCGAAGCCATTGATATTCATTTTGGCTTTGGGATAGCGTTTGCCCGCCAGCGGCTCTCCATATTCTGAACGGCCCTCGCGCCCGATGGTCCAATCGATGCCGGCTGCCGCCATCAGGTCCCCTTCATACGTGCCGTCGATGTAGACCTTGGCGTTGAAGGCATCGTGCTTTGTATTCAGAGAGACGATGCGGCGGTCTTGCTTGGTGACGGACGTCAGTCGCTGACTCACCAGGACTGTGACTTGGGCTTCGTCAAGCATCTCGTTCGTCACACGCATGGCGACATGAGGCTCAAACACCCAACGCGATTGATCTTTCAACGCGGGGTCATAGGGAGCTTGGAGTCCACGATCGGTGTAGTCATTGACGACACGGGTGTGCCATTCATCAAAGAGCCCCATCAATGTGCTGCGGACCATCTGGTTGGAATCGCAATGGCTCAGCCCGCCGGTGCTCATGCCTCCCACATGATCCGTCGGTTCCAGGAGCACAACGGAGGCACCCTCGCGCGCAGCGGCGATCGCGGCACAGAATCCGCCTGGGGTCGAGCCATAGACCACAACGTCCGCCTCGGTCGCGGCGACAGCAGGCTGCGCCACGAACCACAGCATGGCGAGTATTGGTCCGAAGAATCGTGTCATGTGTCGAGCTGCTCTCGAAAGTTCTAGGTTGTTGAAGAAACAGAAAGGTGGCGCATAGGCTTGCCCGCCTATTGTGGGTGCACACCTCTTGGAAACCAAACCAGGCCGGGTTGCGTGATGGAATCCTCCTGAATATCGTTGATTTAGTAACTGTACGTCAGGCTGCGTCTGGCACACAAATCGACGTCAGGCACAGCCTGACCTGCGGAATTACCATTGCGGGCCGACTGCTCAGGCTGTGTTCGGCGGACGCGGTGCGTGGTCTGGTTCTGCAGATTCCAATCAGGGACAGACGCGTGACAGTTGTGGAGCGAGCATTGCTGCAGACAGTCGCCGGGCGCTACCCGGGAACGCTCGCGCGCGGGGCGGATGGCGTTCAATTTGCCATCGTCGCCGTGGCGGCTCTCGTGTTGGTCTCCAAAGGACCCGCTACTGAGGTGGCAGTGGAGCCTGCGGTGGTCGCTTGCAGTCTGGCCGTGAGCCTGGCGATCTGCTGTGCCGAGGTGGCGCGACGGTTGTCGTTGAATGCGGGGACGCTGTGGCGATCGGTCGGGCCGGTGGTGGTGACCCTGTTTCTGGGCGTCCGGCTGGGAGTGATTTCGCCGCTGGGCTGGGGCTGGCTCCTCGTGTGGGGGCTGGCCGCGCTCGCCTATTCACGCTGGACCTTGTATCCCAACTCCGCACGCTGGGACCAACTGGTGGCTGCGGCGGGGACTCCAGCGCAAGCACGGCCGTCAGGGCTAAACACGTCACCGGCGGTGGTCATGCAGCGACTGGTGAGACTGCGCTGGCAGGCATCTGGCCAGTGGTGCGACGAGGTCACGGGCGACGTGCGTGTCGACTTTACTGATGATCGCTCTGTGCAGATGGTTCACGTTCCGTTCGTCCCGCCACTGGTGGCTGCACCGCGCGTGACCGCAGAACTGCTTGCGACCGCCGTGGTGGCGTCACCCTCGGTCACGGGACCTGTGCGCGTGACGGTCGGCACGGCGCTCGCTCATGGCATTCGACTGGAAGTCCGCCGGGTGGAGCCGGCAAAATCGCGGGATGCCGCCGGCGAGACGAACACCGTGGCCAGGGG
>JBGSIP010000751.1:0-3882 GCA_041742495.1 Planctomycetaceae bacterium | reverse complement strand
GCGGCTGGGGCTTCACTCACCGGTGGCGGAGCACTTTCAGGACTGATGGCTGTGTCCAGTGGTGCGTTCTGCGTCTGTTCCGACAGCATGACATCGACTCCCCGGTCCGGCCTTGCCGCCGAACATCATCCAGTGTCGCAGCGGCACCCCGAATGCCCGAGGCAGTAAATCCCCGCGGCAACTTGCCGGGGATTCGCCAGATGGCCGCTGGCTATTCCATCGTCCTGTCCGCAGACGGCCCGCCCGATCGGAGTGGCCCGCGGAACGGTCTGGGACGCATCGGAGGGAGTGTAAACGAGTTTCCCCATCGGGCGGAAGCTTCCCGGTCCCGTTGCCGACGCTTCTCCAGAACTTCACACAAGAAGTTCCCCGCCAGGCCTTGCGACCGACCTGCGACGCCGGCGTTCGTCGCCCGGGCTCACGCCAAGAACTTTCGCCCTGTGATCGGCCGACGCTTTACCGCGCTGGCCGGAGGGTCGAAGATGAACGGGCACAAGGTGCCGGGCGTCCGGCTCACGAAGCGTGTGGCGACCTCTCCGCGTCCTGCCCGGGCGATGAGTGACTGGCACGAAAACAGAACTTTTGTGGAGCGAACACCACTTTCCATGCGCAGTCCCGAACTTCTGCACGCCCGTCGCAGCCTGTTTTTGGTGGTGGATCTGCAGGAAAAGTTGATCAACACCATTCCAAGACAGAACCAGATTCTGACCACGGTCGGTTGGCTCAACGAGGCGAGCCGACTGTTGGAAATTCCAGCGTGCGTCACCGAGCAATATCCCCGCGGACTGGGTCGGACGATGCCGGATCTGGCTCGCACGTTGCCTCCGCCGGAAGAAAAACTGCGCTTCAGCGCCGTGGACACGGTTGGCTGGAAGCCCGCCGCCGAATCGGCCGATGGCCGGGATCAAGTGGTGCTCATCGGCATCGAAACTCATGTCTGCATTCTGCAGACGGCCCTGGATCTGGTGGCGCTGGGCTATCGCGTGTATCTGCCTGTGGATGCATGCGGCAGTCGCTATCCGCTTGATCATGACGTGGCCCTGCAGCGGATGCAGCTGGCGGGGGTCACTCTGACAACAGCCGAATCGGTGCTGTTTGAGTGGTGCGAAACCGCCGAGCACCCGCATTTCAAAACGTTGTCCAAGCTGATCAAGTCTCGCGGCGGAAACTGATGGCGGTCGGCACGAATCGGTTGCCGCGAAAGAATCGTGATCGGTGAATCCGATTTCTGCGGAACTGTCGGCCGGCTGAGTCGTCTTTGGTTGTGGGCACCGGTTGTGGACACCCTCTTGGTGGCGGCGGAATTCCGCAGTAGCCTCGAAACTGCCGGTGATCTAGACTCGCGGTTGGTCCCCGGCAGGGGCTGGGGGCTAGTGGTTTTCAAATGTTCATCATCAGCCATTTCGACGGGTGCGGAAGTTCGTCCCGGCGGCTGTACACCGACGTGCCAGCGTGAATACTGTGCAGCGGGTGACGTGGTCGTATTGGTTACCGAGGTTGAAGTCGCTATGAGTGCTCCCGCCGAGGCAGTTCGCAGTGTCGATGATCGGGTCGTCCTCAAAGATCCGTGGACGGCAGCGATTCTTGCGTTTCTCCTGCCCGGGCTGGGGCATCTGTATCAGGGGCGGTTCTTCAAAGCGGCGATCTATTCGGTCTGCATTTTGGGGACCTTTTGTTGTGGCGTGGCTCTGGGGGCCGGTCGCCCGGTCTACATGTACTACTACGTGCAAGACGAGCCCAACGAAGTGAACCACACAGCGCCGCGGCGTCGCGTGCGCAATCTGGGGTATCTGGCGCAAGTGCTGGTCGGTCTGCCGACCTTGCCCGCCGCGATTCAGGCCAGCCGTTACGAATCACCGAGCAACGAACCGGTGCGACGCTTTGTGAACGCCAACGTCGATGTTCCCTTTACGGGACAGTACATCGAGTATTCTGCGCAGGGAGACGAAGTGGTGACACCGGTCAGTGGCCGCGTGTCGCTGGCACCGGTCGACACCGACTCGGGGGCTGAACTGGCGGGCACGTTCACCGGCACACGCACCGACACAGCCGAGGCGGTCACACTGCAACTGGGGGGAGGCGGGTTTGATTATGCACCCCCCATCATGGCATCACCCGGTCGTGAGATGCGTGTGGACGTGATTCCCGCTGATGGCCAACCGGTGCCCGCGTTTGGCAATGCGCCGTTTATTGATGGCGTGGTGCCCCGCGCATTCTGGAACTGGTACGGCGTGCCGCCCGAAGATCGCCAACTTCAAGAGGTGAACCTGAAGTATGGCAAGCAGTGGGAACTGGCACTGGTCCTGACGTGGATTGCCGGACTGCTGAACGTACTGGCCATCTGGGATGCCTTTGACGGTCCCGCTTATGGCTATGGCCGGTCGACCAAGCCAGCCAAGGGGAGTGTTCCCGCGTAGTTGGCACGGGCAAGTCCGCCCGCACCGACAGCACGCGACACAAAGTATGACTGCTGCGGTGAAGTCTACATGGTGGTGGCAGACAATCGTTTGCCCGTCGAGAGAGAGCGATTCAGTATGCTGGCACTCATCGCCCTGCAGTCGATCATGCTGTGGTACCTGCCACCGTTGGTCGCGTCGATCAGTCTGGTGTATTCGGCCAGCCGGTTTGAGCATCCCCCCACCATCCTCAAGCGGGCCGCCTTGCGGTTTTGTCAGATCATGGTGGTGATGAGTCTGCTGCTGGTGCTGTTGTTCTGGCTCTCCAGTTCACTGTGACGATGTGCGGCTGGCGACTTCCTCGGCGAAACGAATTCGCTCCGCGGTGGTCGTTGGCATGACCCGCTGGCATGACCCGCTGGCCTGACACAGTGTGGTGCGATTGATTGCTGCCGAGAGGCTGATGCCGACGGTCCGAGTTTGAGGCGTTGAGCGGAAAGGAGTCCGCCCCGTTGCCACCCCGACACCCCAGCGAACATGCGGCGAGCGAGCTGTTCACGCAGCTACTGGCTGCCGGTCTGTGCCGCCCCGACGACGCCCGTCGGGCTGAGCGGGTCACGCGCCAGTTGGCCGGTGATTTGCCCGTCTTCGATTCGCTGCGACTCGATGCCCTCATTCGTCTGGGTGTACTCACGCGGTATCAGGGCGATCTGATCGCGCGGGAAGGCTGTGCGGCGGCCCGCTTGGAACACTGGACGATTCACGAGCGTCTGCAGCATCATCGTCAGTTGGCCGTCGATCTGGCTGCGCCCCAGTCGGCACGCGGTGCCCGACACGAACCGGTGTGGATCTATCGGGCTCGGCTGACGGGACTCACGCGCGATCACGCCGTGCAGCAACTGCAGGCACTGGTCGACGCCGGCGGTCGCGGCAAGTCGCGGCTGGCCATGTTTCCGTGTCAGTTGCTCGCGAGTGAGGATCAAGCGAATGCGGTCTTTCGCACCATCCACGGCAAGACACTGGCTCAGTTGCTCAATAGCCGCGGACGGATGTCGGGTGAGGTCGTTGCCGAACTGGCTGCGGCGCTGCTCAAGGCGTTGAGCGAACTCCACCGCCGGCAATTCACTCACGGTGACATCCGGTTGCGGAACATCGTGCTGGGTCGCCGCGGCGACGTGCGGCTGCTGGGGGCCGGCGTGCTCTCGGCGAGTGTCCCACGGATTTCTGTGCATGCGGATCTGCCGTGGGATTTTTATGACGGTGTGGCTCCGGAAATGATTGGCCCCGCCGCGCAGCGGACTCCGGCGGCCGACCTGTATGGATTGGGCATGCTGCTGTGGACTCTGCTGGCCGGTCGCGCTCCGTGGCTGGAAAACGATCCGCTGCAAAAGTTGGCCGCACATCGCAACCGCGATCTGCCCGACATTCGCGAAGTGGCGCCTGAGACACCCCCGCGCCTGGCGCAACTGGTGCGGGAGTTGACCCA
>JBGSIP010000750.1:0-1838 GCA_041742495.1 Planctomycetaceae bacterium | reverse complement strand
GACCCGACATAGGATTCGTAGGCGGCGGTCGCCTTCCAGGCGTCAACGTGATCGGCAGCCCCGTCCGCACGGATGTACAAAACGGTGTCCACCGGCAATAGGGAGGCCGGATCGACCGTTGACTGCGGCGGCTGGGAGGCGGGCGAAATCAACGCCATGGTGACGCTGGCTGCCGCCACCGCCAAACAGATCAGCGAGCGGACACTTCCTCGAGACATGACCCAACTCCTCTGGGGTGTAGCGAACGGAATTCTGCGTGAGCGACGGAATCGTTTCCCCTGAACTGCCTGTTGAACAACGCAAACACAACTACAGCCTGGGTGCCACCGGCTCTGCCAGTGTTGTTCTCACCTTGCAAAACAAGGCACTGGCGAAGCCAATAGCACCCCGATTTGCTTCAGATTGCGTTGTTCAAAGGGCTGTTAAACCTGAGTCTCCGACACGGGTTGGACCAACTCGCAGCACGGGGTACCGTGCGCGTCGGGCCAGAAATGCGAGGGGAAATACTCAGCGGGACTGATTGTGTCAGGTGGCAGCGGCTCCCTCAACCCCAGCGGGAAAAGGGCCATCCGGGCCTGCCCACGCCCAGTGGCTGTGGTCTCCCGCGCGACGGTGCAGGAGTTTTTCGCCTCGTGCCCGCGGCCATGCAACTCCCCTCCTGTCAGAAGCTGGCCGGCGGGCACCAAACTCGCTATACTCTGCGATTCCCCCGGTGGCCAGATTTGTCTGGACGGGGGAAAAATCAGTGGCCGAATCTGCCCGCAGGTCTGGTCGCGTTCGCCGTGTGGTCTGATGTGACCGCCTCCGGAAGAACCGGCCGGGAGAATTTGTTGATGCCGAAGCGATCCAACAACCGTCTGTCGAAGCGACGCGAAGTCGAAGCCGTTGAAGCCCAGGAAAAGGCCAGCGGCGGAGCGACCAAGAAAGCAGCCGAAAAGGCCACCGCCAAAAAAGCGACGGCCAAAAAACGCCCTGCGCGCCGCACGAAGGCGGCTACGCTCGAACGCAAACGGCTGGTGTGGGGCATCTTCAGTGGCAGCCTCCGCGAAGAAGCTCGCTTCCCCTATGATCAACGTGCGGAAGCGGATGCCAAGCTCGAACAACTGCGTTCGAAGTCCAAGCGCCTGTACTTCCTGCAGCCGATCAAGGAAGTCATCGGCGACGAATCCAAGCCCGTCAGCTTCCAGGCTGCTCCGGAAGAGGATGACGAAGCCACGGAATTCGAAATCGCCGGCGATGCCGATCGCAGTGAAGAGGAAGTGGACGAAGTCGAAGAAGTGGCCGAAGCTGAAGACCTCGACGCCGCCTTTGAGGCCGACGACGAATAGCCGTCGCGCAGTTCGCCTGAGTGTGCCACCGTTCGCCAGCGAGTGATCCAATTCACTGCGCGTCGACGGTCGTCAGCCGCATCTGCGTCGGCCGCAAGCCAAGGCTCGATCGGCTTTTGATTTACAACTGCTGGTGCGCCGTGCGAATCCGTCCCGCGCAGGTTGCGGCACACTGAAGTGCCTGACGAGAAGACTGGCATCACTCAGGCGGCGTCGATTTTCTGCGTGGACGCTCCGCGCACGATCGCAGCGGTGGCCAGCAGGCTGATCACGGGGACCAACGGGGTGCGCATGCGGGCGTTGGACCAGTAAAGCACATGGAGACTGCTCACCGCCACCATCAGCAGCAACAGCGGCAGCCACTGCTGTCGCGCGGGTGAGACCAGCACGCGTAGCAGGCCCGACAGAGCGGTCACATGCAGCAGCCCGTAGTAGACCACCAGACCCCACAGCAGCCAGGCTGGCAGACGGGCGGCTTCGGCCCCCAGCGGTGCGCCATGCCAGAATCTC
>JBGSIP010000749.1:0-9183 GCA_041742495.1 Planctomycetaceae bacterium | reverse complement strand
CACCGACCAGGCCGGAGCGGAATCCGTCGTTCACACCATCGTCGCCAGCGGGGGCCGTGCCATCGCCATCCAGGCCGATGTCTCACAAGCCGCCGATGTCAAGCAGTTGTTTGAGCAGGCTGCAAAGACTTACGGATCGCTCGACATTCTGGTCAACAACGCGGGGGTCTACCAGGCAATGCCAGTGGCCGACCTGACTGAGGTCGAGTTCCACCGCGAGATCAACGTCAATCTGATGGGGCCGTTGCTGGTCATCCGGGAATCGCTCGCGCACTTCGGGGCGAATGGTGGCAGCATCATCAACATTGGTTCGGTTGCCTCGCTCTCACGGCCTGCGGGCTACGCAATCTACTCGGCCAGTAAAGCAGGTCTTGATGCCGTGACTGGCGTGCTCGCGAAAGAACTTGCTCCCCGCAAGATTCGTGTGAACTCCGTCAATCCCGGGGCGACGCTGAGCGAAGGGACGAAAACCGCAGGGCTTTACGGTGTTGGCAGTGAAGTCGAAAAGCACCTCGTGGCGATGACCCCCTTGGGCCGCATGGGCACACCGGAAGATATCGCCCAAGTTGTCGCCTTTCTGGCATCGGATGAATCCAGTTGGTTAACCGGCGAAGTCATTCTCGCCTCCGGTGGACTGCGGTAGCGTCGCATCTCTCACAATTCAAAAGGAGCCAGCCTTGTCAGCCTATGTCGTGTTCATCCGGGACAAAACGCTCGATCAATCCGAATTGGAAGCCTATTGGGAAAAGGTGCAGAAGACGTTGGATGGCCGCCCGTACAAAGTACTGGCCGCCTACGGCAAGCATCTGTCGCTGGAAGGACCGAATGTCGAAGGCGTCGTCATCGCCGAGTTCCCAACGCTGGGAGAGGCCCACGACTGGTACGCAAGCCCCGCCTACCAGGAGGCAGCCCAACATCGTCATCGCGGCGCCATCTATCGCGGCCTGATTGTCGAAGGACTGTGACGATCTGACGCCATCCAGATCGGAGCACTCTGGCCCGGCTTCACCGGAGAGCTTCCACTCGAAGCTACGGGACGAGTTCCTGAGCCAGGAGCAGTTCGAGACGCCAGTATCGGCCCGGCGGCAGACGACAAATTGGAGCACAGATTACAACCATCACCGGCCGCACGGCTCGTTGGGGTATCTGACCCCGGCGGAGTTCGCGGCCCGTTGTCCGGCTTCCGCTACGGAGTGGCTTCCGGCGACGCTGCTTGCGAATCAAGAGCCGGTATGGCTTTCCCTGGGCGTCAGCGATCCGCCTGCCGAGTTACTTGCGTTTGGCTTCACGTACGTTGGGTGATTCGGCGAGGATGAAGATGATGATTTCCTCGCCGGTGATGGTGCTGACGTCGTGATGCATACTGATGCTGGCGACGCTGGTGATGTCCTTGACGATGGCTTCCAGGCCTGGGCGAGACAGCTCAATGAGTTGAGTGCGGACTTCTTTGAGTAGGTCGCGTCCCTTGGCTGGCAGCAGCGTCTTCACCAACTGCTGTTCGGCTGCCGTGAGCACGCCTTGCATACGCACAACAAGCATATCTCCGAGGAGATGCGTACGGACATCACGCGGGCCGCGGCCCATGTATTCCTGTTTGAATCGAACGATTGCCGCCGAGACGGCCGCCTCGATCTCGCCGATCGTCTTCATTGGAGCGATTCCTGCAGGCCAATCGCGGTACGACGCCGAGTCAAAACGGAGCAAAACTTTGCGACGATGATGGTTTACATGCAAAGAACTTACAAGCTTCCGTGTCGCTCGCGCCAAGTAGTCTCGGACAGATCGACGACAAAATATTCGTGCCGCTTTTGTAAAATCTGAAACAAGATCCGAAAAACGGCTATCTATTGACGATTGGTTTGTTATGCTGAAGGTGTTGCAGGACAGACAGCCTTGATGCCCTCTGGAATGCGACACCACGGAAGACAAGAGAAAGTGCAGTCCGGCTTAGCCCGGAAGGCCAGTTCCTTTGTAGGCCGACGTGAAATTCGCTCTTCACACGAGCGATTTCCACGTCGGCCTTTTTTCGTTGGTTTACTTCCGTTCTGGATGCGCGATGTCCCATTGGCAGTCGACCTGTTCGGTCTTTGAAAACAACGGAAGATGGCTGTGATCCATATCCAAGTCGGCTACGAACTGAGCTATCACTGTATCCAACCGACTCCATTGCTATTGATGCTAAATATTCATTACAGCCACGCCGGCGATATTGTCCGTCCAGATCACCTCGTGGTTTCGCCCGCCGTACCTATTACTTCTTATCGAGACGGATTTGGAAACTGGTGCAGTCGACTGGAAGCACCGGCGGGGTACACGCGGATCAGTACTTCAGCGGTTGTACGTTCTACGGGACTACCCGAACAGCCTTTCACTGCGGCACGACAACACCCCGTATGGGATTTGCCCGCGGAGACGCTGGTGTTCCTGCTGGCGAGCCGATACTGCGAGACCGATCTACTAATGGACGTGGCCTGGAACCGCTTCGGCAACACGCCAATCGGTTGGGAACGTGTGCAAGCGATTTGCGACTTTGTTCACGATTACGTTCGTTTTGACTATGCAACGGCGCAACCCACTCGGACGGCATTAGAGACGTACAACGGAAAGACTGGCGTGTGCCGCGATTTTGCTCACTTGGCGATCACGTTTTGTCGGTGTTTGAATATCCCTGCTCGATATTGCACGGGTTACATCAGTGACATCGGGCTCCCGCCAAATTCGTCGCCAATGGATTTTGCGGGGTGGTTTGAAGCCTTTCTGGGTGGCCAATGGCATACCTTTGATCCACGAAACAACGCTCCAAGAACGGGCCGGATCTTAATCGCCTACGGTCGGGACGCGATCGATGTCGCGATCAGTACAGCCTTCGGTCCGAATACACTCACGAGTTTCAACGTCGTCTGCGAGCCAATATCGGCCTAAACCGTGAGCCGATCATCGCTACTCCAGAAGCACACACAACGGCAGCCAGCTTCTGAGATAGCAACCGCCGTCGTTGGGACCGATGTGCAACGTGATGCATCACCGGTTTGCTCTCGGAGCAGAACTTCCAGATATGACGAATCAGGGACTCACGATTCCTATAAGTGTGTCGACAATTTGGTGTGAAGGACAATGCCCGTGAATGCCGAACGGCGAACGATGGCTCAACAGGTGTCGGATGCGGTGACCAAGTGTCAGACTGAGCGGACCGGACATGCGCCCAAAGCGGTGACGGTTGTACTGAGTCTCGACACGCTCGTGGCCACGATACACGAAGCGCTGTCCCCCGCCGAGGTGGCATTGTCGCAGACTTGGAAAGGGGCGGCCCAAGTGCAGGAATATCACCGCAAGTTGTTTTTGAGTTCCATGGGAGCACTTCGGGACGAGATCAAGCGGATCACAGGGGTCGCTATTCGGGAGTCGGTAGCGGAAGTTGAAACAACCACTGGAGCGATCGTGCACGTCTACACCAGCGGGTCGATGGTGCAAGTGTTTCCACTTGCGGGAAGCCTCTCAGCGGAAGATTGGAACGGCGTGGAAGCCTAACGCAGTCTGAAGTCCAAAACTTGGCGCTGACGGCGAAACTCGTTGCGTCTTGTCGGCCGGCATCGCGGTGAGTACCCACGATCGTGAGATCCACCATTCCCGACTCTGGGTCTACTGTTTGGCCTCCACAGGAGCCCGTCTATGAAACAAATGCTTTATCTGCTGGTGTTCATGGCGATTGTCGTGGTGGGCATTGGGTTTTATCGCGGCTGGTATGTACTGACGAACGAACGCGAGATCCGAAGCAACAAAGTTGGCTTCAACCTCACGGTGGACCCCGATAAGGCGAAGTCGGACGTTAATCACGCCACTTCAATCAAGTAGCCGTCAAACGGAGCCCCGCGATCGCGGTGTTCATCTCTTGTTAACAAGGAGAGAGCCATGTTGTCTACGATTTTAATTGTGTTGCTGGTTTTGATGTTGCTCGGCGCCTTGCCGACGTGGAATCACAGTCGGAATTGGGGTCCGGCTCCGAGTGGTGGAATCGGACTGATTCTGATCATTCTATTAGTTTTAGCCCTTACAAACCGCATCTAGTTTAGTGTCTCACACAGACGGGAGCTTATCGAGGGCGACTCGGGCGCGGTGGACTTTTGCGTGGATCTTGAGCGCTGGATGAGTCCACGCGATACCCCGAGGATTGTCGTTGTGAAGGGCAATGTACTCCCCGATGGCCTCGATCAGCTGGGCGACACTGCTGGTGTTGCCGGAGGCACCCGTCGCGCCCAGCCGAGTTCGTCAACGCCCGTACTTGGAGGTTGTTCGAGTGGTGCGAGAACACCGCGTGCGAATTCCCGCCGCTGAGCCCCTCAGGGCGGTACGATCATCCAGCAGCAGCTGCTCGTCCACGTAGCTGCCATACACCCAACTGCGGACGGGACGACTCATCACGCAGCCGAGCGGTAGCTCGTATCCGGGTCAAGGGCCCAGCCCTTGTTAGGGGAGGGGAGTGCTGAGGACGCGGTGGTTCCAACTGTCGGCGATGAAGAGCCGGCCGTCGTGGACCATGACGCCGTGGGGCCGATTCAGCTTGGTGTCGTGTTGACCCAACACGGTGGAAACCTGTTCGGACTGCGGGTCGTAACAGCGGATGAGGTGGTTTTCGTCATCGGCGATGTAGACTTCGTCGCGCGGGCCGATGGCCAGATGTTTGGGTCCGTTGAACGTGGCGGCGAGGGCTGGTCCATCGAGCCGGCCTTTCTTGCCGGTTCCGGCCACGGTGGAGATGGTGCCGTCCACGGCAACACGGCGCAGGGCGTGCCCGCCCCGTTCGAGAATGTAGAGCCGGCCTTGGGAATCTTCGGCTGCCGCCCGCGGGTCGAACAGCGGAGACGTGGCGGCCAAACTGCCGTTCTCGGGAACTCCTCGCTCACCATTGCCGGCCACGGTGGTGATGATTCCGGCAGAGAGTTCCACGCGGCGAATCCGGCGATTGGACAGGTCGGTGATCAGCAAGTGTTGACGATTGTGCGACAGGGTAACGCACATCACCTGATTGAGCTGGGCAGCGGAGGCGGGACCGCCGTCGCCGGAAAAGCCCTTTTCGCCAGTGCCAGCGAACGTGGTGACCGAGCCACCGCTGACATCGAACTGACGCACGCGATGATTCTGGTGATCGGACATAAAGATGCGGCCATCCGGGGCGATGGCCAGGTTGTGCAGATCATGGAACTCCGCCGACAGTGGCGGCCCCCCGTCGCCGGCAAAGCCCTGTTTGCCGTTGCCGGCGACAACGCTCGCGGTGCCGTCTGGTGCCACCATCCAGACCCGTCCCCCCAGCGCGTACTCGACGACAAACAGCGATCCCTGTTCGTCGAACTCCATACCAAAGGGAAACCGCACGTGGTCAGCCGCGGGCAGTTGTTCGCCCGGTTGCAATTCGCCTCCCAGCACGATGGTGACGTCGTCCGCGCGCGCAGGCGTGACGGCCAGGCAGGCGACGATCATGGACAACCACAGCCAACTGCCACGCAATCGCACACCGGACATGCTGTCCCCTTCGAGTCACGCACGGGCGATCCTGCCCGTGCCGGATGAAGTCCTCAGACGTGTCCTGCACAATACCGGATCGCACACCCCGTTCGCCAGCAATCCCGCCTTTGCAATTGCTGTTGAAACTGGGGGCCACCGGGCGCAAGGATCGCGGTAAATAAGGCAGCCGCTGCCGTCAGGCCTTGCCGAAGTGCTGTTCCAGCCGGTCATAGCGATAGTCGAACCCCGCTTCGAGCAGATCGAGGATCTTGGCTTCGGTGATCAACAGGCCGACGAGGCCCCCGGGGGGGGTGAACTCGATCTGGTCCGTGGCGAGTGTTCCGCCGCCGGGGAGTGGCTCGAACTTGTGAGTATACACCCAGTGACTCAGCGGCCCTTTAGTCATTTCTTCGACAAACAGATCGGGCCGATCGAAGCGAGTCACCTTGTGTGTGACACGTTGCACTTGTCCAAATTGAATCAGTTCAAATTCGACCGTGGTGCCCAGCGCGTAGGCGTCCGGTGCCTGAACAAACTTCAGACCACTGGTTTTGGGGCTGATGGCCGAAATGTTCGTCGGACGAATGACAAAGTCGAAGACCTCCGCGGGTGTAGCGGCAAGTTCGACAAAGCTGGAGTACGAGGCCATGAGAGTCGGTTTTCAAGGTCTGACAACGAGGAAACGAATGCACGGCCAACGGGCCGCAGCCTTCGCCGGTCAATGCTGGACGAACCGGGCGACGGGGAGAGTGCACCCACAGGGGGAGGGGACACTTACGGATTCACGCTGGCTGCCGCTGGCCGGTATCCCAGCGTAGCAAATTCGAATCGCGTGCGGTCGCGTGCATCGTCGCGCATCATCACCGCCGCCTGAGGCACACCCTCCAGCAGCGCAGCCCGCCAGTTGGCAGGAGTGTCGCCGTAGGTGACGAGAATCAGCACCAACCCTTTGGGCTGCGGAATGGTTTTGTACCAGCGATACAGCTCGCTGGCGAACTCATCGGCTGACGTCGCACGCCATGCAAACTGGATATCGCCACTGGTGATCTGGGTGACACCGCTTTCGTCGAGATGCACCTCCCACACGTCGCAGCGCTTGCGGATTTCGTCATATTCGAGCAAGTGTCGGATGATGGCGCTGGGGTTGCGACGAGCAAACTCGTCGACCTTCTCCCGTACCGTTTGCGCCTGGCCCGCCGGCGTGTCCAATTGTTCGGCGGCAGCCCGCACGGCGGGACTCTCGTAGAGCATCTTGACAACCCGTCCAATGGCGGCCAGTTGGGCTTCGGTTTGGCGGCGACGCTGTGCTTCGTCATCGCGGTTGCCGGCCAATTGCTCGGCGTCCTGCTGGGTGGCCTGCAGACGTGCCGCCAATTCTTCCAGCGCCTCTCCCGCCTGTCGCAGTTGATTGCGCGACGCTTCGGCGGCCGCGTGTGCAGCATCCCGTTCGTCGGTCACCGCACTGACGGTGACCTGCTGCCGGCGATTGGCGACCGCCTGCTGTTCGCTCATTTCCAGGTATTGCGCAAAAATCACGATCAACAGCAGATCGAGCAGCGGCGTCAGTTGCAGCGTGATGCGTCGCGGAACGTTCATGGGAGGTCCCCCTCCGCGCGATGGCCAAGGCCGCTGGCGACGGTTCCCGGCGATACCGGTTTCAGCAGGGCCAGTTCTCGCTTCGCCCTGGCGACCGCCTCGCGCACATGCAAGCGGGCTTCGGTCAGGCGGGCAAAGCCGGCTTCCACGCTGCTATGCACAAACATCAGGACGATGGCAGCGACCAGTCCGGCGAAGGTTGACCAGATGGCATCGCCAAAGCGGGCGACAATGACACCCACGGTCACCGTGTCTTGCCCTCCCGCAGTCTGGAGCGCAGCACCGATGGCCAGAATAGTCCCCAACACCCCGGCAAGGGGATACGCCTCGATCATCGTTCGCGCCATGTTGTAAATGGTGGCAAACCACAGTGAATCGAGATAGCGGCGCTTTTCGTCAATCACCCGCACCCGCTGTAACAAATGCACCCGATCGGCCTGCCGCGAGGAATCGTCCACGACATCGCGAATGTCGGCTAGAAACGCATCGACCTGGTCCGGCAACGGGGCTGACTGATCGAGCACACTGCGATGCTTGAGTTCCCGCGTGAAATCCTCCAGCACGGACGCCAGTTGCCGCCAATCGGCGGTCGCACGGATTTTCAGGCCCAGAAACACCACCAGATGCACGGCTGCTGCCGCCACGATCACGCTGGTCGACAATGCGGAAAGCTGATCAAGCATGGATGCGGTCGCCAGGTGCCATTTGCGTGCGGAGTTCCCGGGCCCACCGCGCCACGGCAGGGCCGGCCAAGCCTCTGCCGGAGTGTCGATCACAGCGCCCCTCCAATGCAAGACTGGCCATTGTTTTCTGCCCACCGCCCTTGAGCCAACAGCCACCGTTCGGCAGACAGCACACTCCGTATCCGTCGAGGCCGGGGCTGCGATATCGCTGGAGTGAAAGGCCGGGCCGTGCCTGAATTCGATTGATGTCTCGTTTTTGCTACAGTGCCGCAAGTCACAGTTGAGCACACTGTATGGCACCCGCCAGGCAGAGTCTGGCCGAAGTACCTGCTGACGGAATCTCGTTCAACAGCGATCAATTCCAGCAGCAACCCTTCTTGGCAGAGGTCCATTCGGAATTTATGGCGATTCACGGAACGCAATTGCTTACCCAGACAGAAGCGTTGGAGTTGAAGCCGGTCGTCGCCTGTTTTGGCAAGGAACGAGGGCTCAAGCAGGCGCTGCTGGAGCGCGTGCGCCGCCAGTTGGGTCAGGGGGACGATGACGCCTGCGAGCAGACCTTGATGCCGGGCAAAACGGCTTCCCTGGCGGCGGTGCTCGACGTAGTGCGGACCCGGTCGATGTGGGGCGGCCAGCGACTGGCCATTGTCGAAGACGCAGACGAATTCGTCACGCGGCATCGGGCCAAGCTGGAAGCCTTTGCCGCCACTGCGACTGGGGCTTCGGTGCTGTGGCTGGATCTGGCGAGTTGGCCGGGCAACACGCGCCTGGCCAAAATCGTCGCCCAGCATGGGCTGACGGTGGAATGCAGCGAACTGTCGGGCCGCGCGCTGGTGGAATGGCTGCGCAAGCTTGCGCAACTGCAGCACGGCAAACAGCTCAGTGCGCAGGCGGGCGAAATGATGGTCGAACTGGCCGGGAGCTCGCTGGGCCTGCTGGAACAAGAACTGGCCAAACTGGCGGCCTACGTCGGTGACCGGCCCCGGATCGCGCCCGAAGACGTCGAAACGGTGGTTGGGGGTTGGCGCGTCGAAACCACGTGGGCGATGCTGGATGCGGTGCGCGACGGGAAACTGGCTGACGCATTTGAGTTTCTGGGACAGTTGCTGCGCGCCGGGGAGGCCCCGCAGAAACTGATGGGGGGGATCGGGTTCGTCTATCGCAAATATGCCGCGGCGACGGAACGGGCCCGGCAGAGAGTTCCGCTGGCGGCAGCCTTGAAGGCGGCCAACGTGTTTCCGCGCGACCAGGGGCCCGCTGAGCAGTATTTGCGGCGAATTGGCCGTCCCGCTGCCGAGTCGATCATTCCCTGGCTCGTAGAAACGGACCAGGGGATGAAAGGGAGGAGCGGACTGACCGAAGCCGTCCAACTGGAACGATTGTTTGTACGACTTTCCGGCCTGCT
>JBGSIP010000748.1:0-8744 GCA_041742495.1 Planctomycetaceae bacterium | reverse complement strand
AGCTGATTTCGAGATTGATGACCGTGGGTCCGACGCCGGACCGGACGAGCGCGTCGACAAACTGCAGAGGGGTAAGGCGGTTTTGGCCGCGGGTCTGATATTCCCCCCAGGGCTGATCGACGCGGAGAATGAGTTCCCCTTCGTCGTCCACGCGGCGGGCGACATCGAGGGCCCGCGCGGTGAGAGTGAGACGCTGATCTTCATTCAAGGCCAGCGCTCCGCCGGAGTTGGCCCGCGCGACAATTTCCCACCAGCGAATGCGACCGCGGTATTGGGAGATGGCCGTTTCGACAAAGTCGCAGACGAAGCTCTGCACGTTGGCAAAATCGCTTTGCCAATTGTGCAGCCAGGGGGGGAGTCCGCCATCGGAGAGATCAATCAGCGGGCCGGCCCGCATGACGAGGCGACTCTGCTCGCACCATTCCACCTGCCGTTGAACGATGTCCCACTGATAGTTGCCTTCGGTGGCCTCGATGTCGGTCCAACCAATCGAGATTTGAGCGGCGTGAAAGGCTTCCAGGAAGGCGGTGCTGGCGGCGATATCTGTGGGGGGATTGCCCTCGAAGGCGGCGCCCAACACGGCCGGACTGTGGGAGGAGCGCTGCCGCCGGACCTGTAGCCGCTGATGGGAGTATTGGCTGACCAGCAGTTCTGCCGCTTCGAATGCGCAAGCGAGCGACTGGTTGGCGAGTTCGGTCGCTTCGGCCGGGCGATCCTGGCGAGTGGCCGATTGCTGAAACAGCATGAAGGCGGTCCGCATCCGGGCGGGAAAATCGTCCGGCGTGTGCATCCCCGCGGTGGCCCAGATAAACGCTTGCTCGCGGATCTGGTTCATCTTGCCCCGGGCCAGTTCGGTGGCCAGCAGGTAGGGTTCTGTACGCTCTCGCAGTGAGCAAGTGCTGATGACAGGTCGGCCGGCGCCAGCGACGGGCCAGGCCACGTGCAGTTTGGCACTATCGGACGATTGCCGGCGAACACCCAATATTCCGGCTTCTCGCTCAATGCGCGAGGGGAAGACCCGGCCATCCAGGGCCGTGGTAAATGCGCGCTCGGACTCAGGCCACTCGTCGAGCAGTGACGCCGGTTCCACCAGGAACCGCAGAATTCCCATAAACGGCATTCCTCACTGGACGCCACGCCTGCGGCATGACTCCGAACCGATTGAACCCCCGCAGAATAACGCGCTCCCCTGTCTCTCCTCCACCCTCCCCCACCCCCTCTGCGCGGTTGAGGGCGACATTTCCCCGGCGGTGCCGATCAACCTGATCGCAGGAAAAGCCACGGGAACGAGTCCCACGGGGCGGGATCGGCTCTGCAACCGTCGCGGCGGAGACAGGAATGCAGAGCTGGAAATGGGGGGCTGTGCGGGTCGCGGGAATCGCTCCGCCGGGTCGGTGAGCACGTTGTGGCCACCGCGTGGGGAAATCGATATCTTGGCGAAATTCGACCGGGTTTTTGAGGCGAGCGGGCGGGCTGTCCCGATGCGAGGCGGGGCCCGGCGTGTTTGTTCTCGTGATGCTGCCCTGGCCGTGGAATGTTCCGGATGTCTGCAGAGACCTTGCTTCGTTCTGAGTTGACTCAGTGGCCGGTCCGCCGCGGCAAGGTCCGTGACGTTTACGATTTGGGAGACCGACTCCTGATTGTGGCGACGGATCGCATCAGTGCGTTCGACTGGATTCTCCCGACGGGGATCCCGGGCAAGGGGCGCCTGCTGACGGAATTGAGTCTCTTCTGGTTTGGCCGACTCCATGTTCGGCACCACCTGCTTTCGACAGATGTGGACAGCCTGCTGCATGGGAACGCGGCGGACGCGGCCCCCTTGCGCGGCCGCAGCATGGTTGTCCGGAAGACGCAGGTAGTCCCCATCGAGTGCGTGGTGCGCGGGTATCTCGCCGGGTCGGGCTGGAAAGAGTATCAGCAGTCGGGGAGTGTCTGTGGGGTTCGGCTGCCGCCGGGACTGGTGGAATCGAGCCAACTGCCCGAACCGATCTTCACGCCGGCCACCAAGGCCGAGAGCGGTCATGACGAAAACATTTCGTTCGCACAGATGGTGGCCGCAGTGGGAGCCGATGTGGCAGAGCAGTTACGGGACCGCAGTCTCGCCATTTATCGCTCGGCTGCCGAGTATGCCCTGACCCGGGGGATCATCATTGCGGACACCAAGTTCGAATTTGGGCACGAAGGGTCGGACCTGATTCTGATTGACGAAGTACTGACTCCCGACAGTTCACGGTTCTGGCCGCAGGACCAGTACCAGCCCGGTCGAGGCCAGCCGAGCTTTGACAAACAGTATGTTCGTGACTGGCTGGAAAGCACGGGCTGGGACAAGCAGTCTCCCCCTCCCGAATTGCCTGACGAAGTCGTCGCGCGCACGCAGTCGCTGTATGCGGATGCGCTGCGCCGATTGACGGGGAACTAAACTCAGCGAGGATGGTTTCAAGCGGCGTTCCGCAGTGCCTTCAAAGAAATGTTGCACTGCAGGCAGGCGTTAACGCGTCGTGGGGGCGGTTGGGAAGATGACCTGCACGGCATGCGGCCTGACGGTGACGGTGACTTTGCTGGCCGAGAACGTTTCTCCATCGATGGTCCAGGGCCACGGTTCGGCGGCAGAGAATTCGAGCCGTCGGCCAATGCCATGCGTGATCTGGTCGGTAGCGAGGTACTGACCGGCCAGATAGCTTCCCGCCAGTCCGGCGACTTCGAGTGCTGTCCCGGCATGGACGCCGAGAAACCGGAACCAGCCATCGTCGACTTCGGCGTCTGGCACGACGGGCATCCCTCCGCCGGAGGTGCGGCCGTTGGCGACAAACAGGTTGAACAGCCCGTCGTGCTTTAGCTCCTGGCCATCGACGAAAATTTTCGCGGTGAAGGTTTCGAGTTCCGTGAGGACGGTGGCGATGCCCCGGATGTAGGCGAGTGGGCCCCACTGCTGTTTGATGTCATCACTCATCGATTCGAGATAGCGGCCTGTGTTGCCCGCGGTGACCATATTGGCGGCCATCCGCTGGGAACCGTCGGCGTCGACCCGCAGCAAGTCGACGGGTTGCGGAGTCCCCTGCAGGGCGACTCGCCACGCCTGCGAGGGATCGAGCGGAATCTCACAGGATCGGGCAAAGTCGTTGCCCGTGCCGATGGGCAGAATGCCGATCGACAACGGAGTTTCGGCCGCGGCAGACAAGACGGCATTCACCGTGCCATCCCCGCCGGCGGCCACAATACGTCGCACACCGCTGGAATGAGCCTGCGACATCGTGTCGGCCAGTGAGTTGACCTCGCCCAGATTTTTTCGCTCGACTCCGGGGGTGTCGTCGATTTCCTGCCGCAATTGAGCGAGCGCATCGGCGCGGCCCGCGCCGGGGTTCCACAAGACGAGAGTGCTGTCCGACAAGTTCGGCATGAAAAGATCCCTGATGTGGTGCTGTCGGGGCTGTCGCCAACCGGCGGAGCGTCGCGCTGGCGTCGAGGGATCGTCAGCCACAGCAGGTCGGCCCCTGTTAGTCTGCCAGCGTGCGGCTGACCCAGAAGGCCGCTCCCTGACCCCCACCGACGCACAATGTTGCCAAGCCATGCTGCAGATTGTGTTCCGCGAGCGTGAAGAGCAGCGTCAGAATCAGCCGGGCCCCGGTGGCCCCCACGGGATGTCCCAGTGCGATGGCGCCGCCGTGGACATTGGTTTTGAGCAGATTCAGCTCTCCCACGGCGTCGGCCAGGCCGAGTTCGCGGCGACAAAATTCCGGGCTACGCAGCGCAGCCCGGCAGGCCAGCACCTGCGCTGCAAAGGCTTCGTTGATCTCAATGCGGTCAAACTGATCGAGCTTCCGCCCGGTCTGTTGCAGCAACCGGGCGATGGCAAACACGGGGCCAAGTCCCATCCGGCGGGGATCGCAGCCGGCATACTGATAGGCGCGCAGGTAGCCCAGCGGGGGGGGACTGCCGGCCGTCACCGCGGCTGCCGGCTTCACTATCAAGGCGACGGCGCCGTCGGTAATGGGGCAACTGTTGCCCACTGTGACGGTGCCTCCGGCCTGAAAGATGGGCTTGAGTTTGGCCAGCGCAGCGAGAGTCTGCCCGTCACGGGGGCCTTGATCTCGGGTGACAGTGGCCCCCTCCGCGCGCGCGGGAACCGGCACGATTTCACGGTCCAGCCAGCCATTGGCCTGCGCGGCGAGAGCCCGCCGGTGGGATTCGAGTGCGAACTCGTCCTGTTCGGTCCGGGAGATCGAGAACTCCTGGGCCAGCACTTCGGCCGTTTGGCCCATCGTCAGGCCGCAGGTCGGATCAGTGAGGCCAAGCTTGAGACCCGGGACAGGGGACAGGAATGAGGGGCGAAATCGCGTGAGGTGGGCCAGCCGTTGGCCGGTCGTTTTTGCGCGTCCCCATTGCGTGAACCACTCGGTGGCGGGGGCATTCCACATCAGCGGGACGTTGGTCATCGATTCGGTCCCACCCGCGACAATCAGTTGGGCTCCGCGATCGGCGGTGGCCTGCCAGGCGGCAGAGAGTGCCTCCATGCCTGAAGCACAGTTCCGATTAACGGTATGGGCAACGCGCGCGTGAGGAATGCCGGCGCGCAGGGCGACCACACGGCCCAGATTGGCGGCATCGGGTTGACCCGACACGTTTCCGAGAATGACTTCATCAACACTCTCGGGAGAGACGCTGCAGCGCGCGAGCGCTCCCTGCACGGCGAGTTTTCCGAGTTGATCGGCGGGCAGGTGCGATAGCGCTCCGTAAGCTTTCACGAACGGGGTCCGACAGCCTCCTTGCACAGCCAGCGGGGGAAGTGAGCGCTCGGTCATGGAGTCTCCTCTGCGAAGTCGCTGAACGTGAACGGTCTGTGCTGACGACAAGATCCGCGCCGGGACAGGCTGAGCACCCTGGGACGGAATCGATCGACTGGCTGGTGGAGCCGCCTGTGAAGCATCCGGGGTGCGATACCGTCATTATCGCGTTCGCGGCCGCCAAGGCTATCCTGACCGGCGGCGGTCGCGGGTGATCAGCGCGTTCAACAACAATGACTGGAAGCAACTTCGGGTGCCGCTGGTTCTGCCCAGTCCAGGACGTCCACAGGGCAATCAACACTGGCAAAGCCAGTGGCACCCAGAACGTTGTTGTCCAGGCAAAGTTCAACTGGTTGTTACGGAGCCAGTTGCAAACTGCCGGCGGGGGACGCAAACGGGGCCACGCGGCTGGGACGGCCGACAATCACGTTGTTCTGACGGCTGGAGGTGACCAGACAATGGCGTCCATCTGGCAAGACCAGTGCGCCTTCCAGTTCAGTATGAGGCATGAAATGCCAGCGCTGCACGACGACCGCGGGGCTGTCGATTTTGCCGGCTGCCAGAGCCTGATCGAGGCGAATGGTCTCCAATTGCCAGCCCAGTCCGGCAACGATGTTCTGGGCGAATGTGAGCTCTTGAGTCTGCGCATTCCACCACAGATTCTGAGTGAAGCTACCGCAAGGCAGGCTGGCGACCAGCACGTCGGTGGACGAACTGTGGGCGGTCTCCAGGAGCAGTGCAGGATCGTAAAGCCGCAATTGCGGGTGGACGTCGCCGTAGTCGGCTGTCGCGATGAGCGTGCGATTCTGATGCGTGACAAAGACCGGACGGCAGCCATTGACGGCGGCGTCATCGATGATCGTGTCCCGCACGGCGCGATTCAGGTTGCCATCTTCTAGCGCCAATTCCCAATCGATGCGGTACATGGTGGCGCGTTGATCGACGGTGTTTCCCAACAGACACCCAAGGTGGTCATCCCAGGTAAGGCCCGTGGGGTGGCGGGCCAGACATTGCCCGTTGCGTTCCAGGCGAATGCTGCGACCGGTGGGGGTGAAATCGAGCCGATACTCGGCGATCACGCCTCCCGGCGGGGGGGCTGCGGGGTCGGCGTCGTAGCTAATGTCGCCATAGAAATAGAGCCGCTCGCCCAGTTGGGAGACCCCCTGAGCGCTGCCGAGACCGGGCAGCGTGATGACCAACGGTTCCGGCAGAATGCTGTCGGCTGTCCAGGGTGCATCATCGGCACCGCTGGCGGCAGAGGCCGCCGCCAGCAGGCAACAAGCGATGGCACCCACGAGACGCAATAAGCGACGATTCCGAGTGTCTCTAAACAGGGAGCGCTGTCTCCGGGAGATGCGCAAGGGGGAAGTGACTGGGTCAGCCGACCAGTTCGGCGAGGCGGTCGGCAACTTCCTGGGCATGGCCATCGACTTTCACTTTCGGCCAGATGTGAGCCAGCTTGCCTGCAGCGTCGATCAGGAAGGTGGCCCGTTGAACGCCAAACGACTTCTTCCCGTACATGTTCTTCTCGACCCACACGCCATACTTTTCGGCCACGGCATGATCTTCGTCGGCGAGCAGCGGAAAATTCAATCCTTGAGCGGCTGCGAATTTTTCGTGAGAGGCCACGGAGTCGGTGCTGATGCCCAGGACAACCCCCTTGAGCGCCTGAAGGTGAGCGATCTGATCGCGAAAGTCACAAGCTTCGGTGGTACAGCCAGGGGTGGCGTCGCGGGGATAGAAATAGACGACCACGGGCTGACCTTTGAAATCGGCCAGGGCGATCTTCTTGCCTCCGGTGGCCGGGAGTTTGAACGCAGGTGCCGACTTGCCAACTTCGAGTGCCATGTGTGAGGTCCTGTGCGGCCGTGAGCGCCAGAGTGGAACGACTTCAACGTCTCTGTGGGAGTGACGTCACCGGAACGTCTTTGACCGCATAATAGCAGAGTGGTCAACGCCTCGCCGGCGGGTCGGGGAGCCACGCCTTGGGGGCCACACAGTTCGTGGAGTTGCGTGCCAGTGGCTTTGCGTGCCTGTGCCGTCGATCACGCGAGCAAGAGCACTGGGCAGAGCACTTGCACCCTATTGAACAATGCCAGCACAACAACAGTCCGGGTGGCAATGGCACGCAAAGGTGGCCAGCGCGTCTCATGGAGTGGCACCAGCGCACCGTCAGACTCAACCAACAAAAATTCCGCGGCAGTGCCGCCACCGGTCCGAGGGGGGGGATGTGACCGGTGGCGACACGCGCGGAAAGTGGGAGTCTCCTGGCGTACATCGTGTCTGGTGTCTCATGCGTTCGCCGTTTCCATGACGCCCGCACTGGAGATATCGACGTGCGAGCGACGAAAAATCAGCCTGCGGGTCGGAAGTCGCGTTGCCCGGTTTGTGCGTCGCCTGCCTCTTGTGCATCGCTTGCGTGGTGAAGGCCTTACGCCTGCCGTACGGATTGTGACGCCCGCAGCAATTTCACCAGCGGATGACTCTGCGACGGACACGCCAACGCACTACACTGACGGCACGTGAGACGCCGGTCACCTCAATCAGAAGTGCGCGACCGATTGTGTGCCCGAGCGATTGAGGACACGGGAAGGTGGCACGCCGCCGTGCAGAATCCTGGCACGCCGATGTGCGAGTCGGGCGAAGCGAACGCTGCGACAACAACATGGAATTTGTTCACGGCATGCTATTTTCTGCCTCACCTGATCCCACTGAACCGGATGATTCCTGGCCGGCAGATTCGTCCGCGAAGGATTCGTCCGCAGATGTTGCGTCCAGCGGGGCTGTTCCATCGGACTCTGATGCAGACTCATGGGCGTTGCCCCCGTCGCCAGAGGAGGCAGAGCGTGCCCGGGTGGCGCGGGTCAACGCCATGGCGCTGATGGAAGGGGCGCTGCTGCCGGTGGCCTTTCTATTGGGCTGGCTGGCGGGCGTCGACCCGCTGGCGTCCATTCACTGGTCATGGGCCGCCGTGGGACTCGGGCTGGCGGGAGCGGCAGCGATGCTGGGCCTGCTGTGGGGAATGGAGCAGTTTTCGCCCCCCGGGTACGCCGATCTGCGGGATCTGGTGACGCGGGCGCTAGCACCGCTGATTGCGCGCAGTCCGGCGTGGGAACTGCTGGCACTGGGACTGATTGCGGGAATCGCCGAAGAGTTGCTATTTCGTGGCGTGATTCAAGTCTGGCTGGAGTCCGTGCTGCCGTGGTGGGGAGCAATCACTGTGTCGGCGGTGCTGTTTGGACTGGCGCACGCAGCCTCGTGGACGTACTTCGTATTCGGTGTGGTCGCGGGGGCGGCATTCTCGTTCATGTTTGGGTTTGGGGACGATCGCAACCTGCTGGTGCCGATTATTGCGCACGCGGTTTACGACGCGGTTGCATTTCTGTGGTTGCAGTTTGAATATCTGCAGTCCCCCCCGGATGCCGGGGCCGACGACCGACCGGACGACTGACGCCCGTCGACTCACGCCCGTCAGTGGGGACGGGGTCGGTTCAACGCGGCGATCGCCGTTGCCGTCACCGGTGAGATGACCCCCTGTTCGGTGATAATGCCGGTGATGAGTTCGGCCGGGGTGACATCGAAGGCGGGATTGTAAACGTCAATCCCTTCCGGGGCGGCCTGCCGACCGAAAGGGTGCGTCACTTCGCGGCTCGATCGCTGTTCAATGGGGCAGTCGGCCCCCGTGGCGAGTTCGAAATCGAAAGTGCTCGTCGGGGCGGCCACATAAAAGGGAATGTGGTGGGCCCGCGCAAGAACGGCAACGGAATACGTGCCGATTTTGTTGGCGGCATCACCGTTGGCGGCAATCCGGTCTGAACCGACGACGACCGCTTGCACTTTGCCTTCCTTCATGACCCACCCCGCCATGTTGTCGCAGATCAGGGTGGCCGGGATTTGCTGCTGTTGCAGTTCCCACGCAGTCAGGCGGGCCCCCTGCCACAGCGGGCGGGTTTCGTCCGCGTA
>JBGSIP010000747.1:0-2011 GCA_041742495.1 Planctomycetaceae bacterium | reverse complement strand
GGGCGATGGCGGCGGGATCGTCGGTGCCCCAGTCGGCACCGCGGCAGGGGCGACCTTCGCACAGATCGAGGCTGAAGATGACCCGTTCTTCTCCAAAGCGGGAGACGATCGACGCGAGACACTGCGGGCCGCACAGGGTTTCGAGGCCGGCGACAATCGTCAACTGGTCCAGTGAATCGCAGAGCGGTGCGACCAGGTCTTCAGCGGTCTGCACGTCGACCAGCCCGGCATCGAGCCAGATGGGGAGTCCCTCCGCGAGCAGTTCGCGATGCAAGGCGTGATCGGGACGACCAAACTGAATCGCGTCCAGATCGGCCACATACACAGGTCCGGCATAGGCTTGCCGGATGGCGTGCAGAAGTTCCCGCGGGTCAGCAGTGGCCGCCAGTTGGGACTGGACGGGACGATAGACCGACCGATCTCCTCCGACAGCGTGTACGCAAACGCCGTTGAGTAGATCAAGGACGGGGACGACGGACATATTCAATCTGCCTTGTGGCCGCATGCTCGCGGAGAATCGCCGATCTGCTGCCCAGCGCGGTGATCGCGTGCCAACATGCGCGGGCTGGGAGCGCTACTGCGCCCACTGTCAATTTGCGACCGCACGTCGGCCACCCCCCCTATCATCCCGGAGGTGGCTGCGGATTACCAGCCCAAGTCTCCGCGGCAGGAGACGCCTGCGGACGCAGCCCCAGAGGCCGTCTGCCGGAGGGATTTCACAACGAAACGAGGCACCGCAGGATGGACCGCGGTGCCTCGGGGGAGCACATTCAAACGTCTGGCAGAGTGACTAGTACGGCTGGTAAACGCCGGGAGTCGGAATGGAGTAGACGAGATTTTCGTCCGGCATGCTGGGGAGCTTGGCGTCCCAGGCGAATTCTTTCGGCATGACCTCGACCTCGGAGGCGAGCGCCTGCTCCATGAAGATCTCCTTGCCGCTGTAAGTCGCCATCCGACCGAAGATGGCCGTCATGGTGCTCATAGCACCGTACTCGGTTTCGTTGTAGCTGGTATTATTGCGAATGGCGGCAAAGAGGTCGTCGTGTTCGGTCTGGTAAGGATCGTTGCGATCGGCCTCAAGGCGCTGCTTCTCGCCCGAGTACAGGTTGAGTTCGGGGCGGCCAGAGGTGGTGGCGGTTCCCTTGGTGCCGATGAAGTGCTCGGAGACACTGTTCCAGCAGTTGGGCTGGTGACGACAGTGGCTGAACATCTTGCTGCCATCGGCGTAGGTAAACTCAACATAGTGGTGGTCGTAGATTTCGCCGTACCGCTTGTCGGTGCGCACCTGCCGGCCTCCCATGCCCTGAGCGGAGACGGGGTAGGACTGCTTGACCCAGTTGGCAACGTCGAGGTTGTGGATGTGCTGCTCGACGATGTGGTCGCCGCAGAGCCACAGGTAGTAGTACCAGTTGCGCAACTGGTATTCCATTTCTGTCTTGCATTCTTCGCGCGTCTTCCGCGGTTCCCACACGCCAGCGTTGTTCCAGTAGACGCGGCTGGCGACAACGTCGCCGATGGCCCCGTCGTGGATGCGTTTGATCACATCCTGGTACGCAAACTGGTGATGCCGCTGCAGACCCACGCCAACCTTGAGCCCTTTGCGATCAGCTTCCTTGCCGGCGGCCAGCACGCGGCGCACGCCAGCGGCGTCGGAGGCGACTGGTTTCTCCATGAACACGTTGCGGCCCTTTTCGACCGCGTATTCAAACATCATCGGGCGGAAGCCCGGCGGAGTGGCGAGAATGACCAGATCGACGTCGCAATCGATGACCTGCTTGTAAGCGTCAAAGCCGGTGAACTTGTTGTCGCCCACTTCGATGGTGCCACACTGCAGCGCGTCTTTTTTCTTGCGCTGTTCGGCATCTAGCGAGGCCTGGATTTTCTTCAGACCGTCTTCGAGGTGATCTTCGAACACGTCACCGCAGGCGACGAGTTTGACGGGCCCGGCGCTGGCGGTCTTCAGTGCCTGCGACGCGGCCCCGTTGCCACGCCCCCCCATGCCGACGATGCC
>JBGSIP010000746.1:0-2688 GCA_041742495.1 Planctomycetaceae bacterium | reverse complement strand
CGGCTTCGGCCTGCGAGGCCAGCGCACAGTCCTGACGGGCAATTTGTCCGCCAATGCCCATAATGGTGAGTCGTTGACCGTCATCGGCCGCCACCTTCAGGCTGGTTCCAATGCCAAAGTCACCCAGCTTTTGGCCATCCTTCATGACTGGCGAGGACCAATTGATCACCGTCACAACCTGATTGACCCACGGTTCTGCCGCCGTCGCCGCAGTCAGGTTGGCAGTCATCACCAGCCAGGCCACCGCCAGGCTGGTCCACAATGTCGAAGCTGAAATCGCCCTCACAGTCAGGTTCCTTGTGTCTGGAATGGAGCTGCCAACATCCCGCCGCGGGAACTCGAAACGGGTCGAGAAACTGGCCGGGAAGCGGGGTGGACTCTTTCCCTCGCGCGGGCCAAGAGTCAGGATGGGGGGAATGCTCAGGTGGGAAGCGTCGCGGCGCCTGGAGGTCGCAGCCTTGGGGAGCCTGCGATCTCTCCTTCTAAAAGAAAATCACGGTGATTGAAAAGATCATTTGGCGTCGGGCGACCTCGGTTTGCCGACCTTGCAAAAGTCACACTCCCACTGCGGTTCGTCGGCGGCTGACCTTCGCCAGTTGCGTGTTGGTTGTTTGTGGGGCCAACAGCGCGTTGACGGCACCTCCTAAGCAGCCGTCTGCCGCCGTGCAGCGTTTCGTGTCCGCAGTCGCAAGTCACACTGAAGCCGTCCAACTGCTTTCCGCAAGCGGGCCCGCGGCTGTCGGCAGCGCATCCGTCACTGCGACTGCGCTGGCTCCGCTGTGGCAGGCTCGACCAGATCTTCTGGAGAATCTCGATCCGTCACTGCAAGCGGCATTGACGCTGACGGATCGCCCCGCGGTCCTTGTTCAGGACTTCGGTGAGGTCTCAGCAACCTGGCAGGCAGGTGAACCTTTAGCTGACGTGTGGCGACGTTGGGAGTCCGCGCTGCCTGCACCGCACACGACGACGGACGCCATCCCCTCCGTCGTCATGGCTGCCGATGGACGCGCGCAGGGTTATTGGCCGGGACTGTTGGCCGTGGTCCGAGGGGCGGGTTTGGAAGTGGCTTGGCGCGACGGACAGTTCGTCGCGACCGACATGACGACCGTCTCGGCGGGAACGTCTGCCGACCGGATTCTCAGCGGTCCGCTGTTGGGTGCGGCGGGTCCGCTGGGGCTGTTTCGCCAGCCTGAGCGCAGAGAATCGCCGGGACCAACGGCGGTGGCGGAGAATTCCGAGCCCGCTGCAGAACCGTCAGCGGTGGGGTGGAGACTGGTTTCGCCAGCGGCCTATCCGTTGGTAGGGGTCAAACTGCGTCCCGCGGACTTCCGGCGGCAGATTGATGTCGCGACTCCAGGCGCCGAAACCGCGATCAGCGCGAATCCTGTTCTCGAGCAGCAGCCCGTCGATGCAGGGGCGATTTACTTCTGGCCGGTCGACCGTGATGTGAGCCTGTTTGATCTCTCGCCACCGGTGTGGCCAAAATTGCCACTTGGATCGCAGGTCGTTCGCACGTCGCTTAAGCTGGAAGCCTATGTGGCGGAGCAACGAATCTTTGTGCTGGCTCCGGGACGGTCACGGATCGCCAGCGTGCCGGGCGGTTCTCTAGAAGTCTACGCTCGCCGCGAGGGCTTTCGCGTGCGCGTGCGATATGGCGACGTTCTCACTCCGTTCGACACCCATTTCTCCCCGGCGTTTGCCCCGGAGGTCTGCAGTTTTGAGCTCACCAGCGGGACCATCACCGGCGGTCCATATCCGTGCGAGACGGCGTTAAATCCAGACCGTCAGGAGTGCGTTCACGAAATCTCGTGGACCCCAGCCTCTGAGGACGAACTGCTGATCGTGCGCCTGCCCGTCGGCGTGCAGCGGACGGAACTGACGGCCGAAGATCTGCCATCCACGAACAACGGGGGTTAAGGCCGGACGTTCAGAGAGCCTTCCCAGATCAGCGTCCGCTCGACGGAGTTTCCGGAGCGGAGGAAGACGTTGTCGTAGCGATAAATGCCCCGCACGGCGATTCCTTCCGGAGCGTATGGGACGCGATAGGCGGACCGGCTGTGCGGCTGCGGTACTTCCGCCAGATAGGCCCCCGGGGCATGACTGAAGTAGGACCGGCGAAACGCCCAGTCGGAAGCGTCACTGGAGTCAGTCACGGACAGCAATGTGACACCGGCAAACGCGAAACCGCACACAATTCGATTCAGTCGGCTGCCGGCGAACATCGACATCTCCCCTGCGGTCGCTGCGAGCGATGATGCCAACTGGCAACATGTGTCGCAGTACGTTGCCAGTTGGCATCACAATCGCCATTGATTGTGGCCCTTCCCGGCAGACAGCAGAGAATGCAAATGCAATGCCAGCAGGTCAGCACATCTGTCAGGCAGCGCGGCGGACACGCTCCGGCGTGCGACCCAGCAGGTCCTCATACAGGTCGATGACTTTGCCCATGTTGGTGTGTACGTCAAACGACCGCATCGCCAGTGCCCGTCCAGCGGCTGCCATCTGCGATCGCAGCAGTGGGGAGTTGATCAAACAGGCCAGCGATTTGGCATAAGCATCTGCATCACGCGGCGGACACAACGTCCCGACCGATGAGCGTACGATTTCCCGGTTGCCCTTGATGTCGCTGACAACACAGGGAGTGCCAGCGGCCAAGGCTTCGCACAGCACCAGCGGCATCCCCTCCCA
>JBGSIP010000745.1:0-1565 GCA_041742495.1 Planctomycetaceae bacterium | reverse complement strand
GTCGCACTTTCCGCCGCGCGCCCGCAATGTGATTTATCTGCACATGATCGGGGCACCGTCACATCTGGATCTGTTCGAAGACAAGCCCGAACTGGTCAAGCATGATGGCGAGGTTTGCCCGGAGTCATGGCTGGCGGGGCGCAAGTTCGCGTTCATCGGCGGTGAGAAACGGCTGGCTGGCAGTCAGTTCCGTTTTCGCCAATATGGTGAGTCGGGTCACGCGATGAGCAACCTGCTGCCGCACCTGTCGCGCGTGGCAGACGACTTGACGTTCATTCGCACCGTGCACACGGAGGAAATCAATCACGCTCCGGCGCAGATGTTTCTGCACACCGGGTTTGGTCGCGGCGGGCGGCCGAGCTTTGGTTCGTGGGTCACGTATGGCCTCGGTTCGGACAACAGCGATCTGCCGGGATACGTCGTATTGCTGTCGGGGCCGCTGGCGGGGGCGGGGACCAGCTTGTGGTCCACCGGATTTCTGCCGAGTGTCTACCAGGGGATCCAGTTTCGCGGGCAGGGTGATGCGGTGTTGTTTTTGGGAAATCCGGAGGCACACACTTCGGCGGATCGCCGGCGCGTGCTGGATGCTTTGGGAACGCTGAATCAGCATCACTTCGAAACGGTGGGTGATCCGGAAATTCTCACACGGATCAGCCAGTACGAAATGGCTTACCGGATGCAGACCTCCGTGCCGGATCTGATGGATCTGTCTGGCGAGACGCGGGCCACACTCGACATGTATGGGGCCAAGCCGGGACAGGCCTCGTTTGCCAACAACTGTCTGCTGGCCCGGCGGCTGATCGAACGTGGTGTGCGGGTTGTGCAGTTGTTTGATGCCGACTGGGATCACCACAGCGCGTTGGCGACGCGGTTGTCTGGCAAATGCCGGGATGTCGACCAAGGCATGGCGGCGTTGATTACCGACCTCAAACAACGGGGTCTGCTGGACGACACCCTGGTCCTGTGGGGGGGCGAGTTTGGACGCACGCCACTGCAGCAGGGAATCGACGGGTCAGGCGAGGCGACCAATCCCGGCCGCGATCACCACAAGGACGCCTTCACGATGTGGATGGCGGGGGGCGGAGTGAAACCGGGACAATCGCTGGGGGCCACCGACGAATTCGGGTTCAGCCCGGTCGAGCGACCTGTCCACATTCACGATCTGAATGCCACGATCCTGCACCTGTTGGGGCTCGACCACGAACGCCTGACGTACAAATATCAGGGTCGGGAATTCCGGCTGACGGACGTGCATGGGGAAGTGCTGCATGAACTGCTGGCTTAGCCCGGCGGGATGATTGCAAGCCGTCCGACACGTGCCTACTATTTGGGTGTTCGATCGCTTGCGGTTGAACTCGCCTCTGCGTTGCACGATCTCAAGTCATATATCTCGTGGACCCTACAAGCATCCCGCCGGGAACCGCGTGAGGTCTGGGGCAGGTGAGCCGAATCACGTTCGTCTGACGACGAACGCGAGTTGGCAACACTCATCCAGCCGCCGCTTTCCCCCGTGTTCATAGCGGGTCCTGCACGACCATGACTTGCCCGGCATCTTTGCGGAGGCT
>JBGSIP010000744.1:0-1904 GCA_041742495.1 Planctomycetaceae bacterium | reverse complement strand
GCCGAACTGACAGTTGGCCGGGGGGAAACGGCAGGCGGGTGCGTGCCGGCGGGTGCGAAACGCGATACATTCGGTGGACTTCGGACAAGCTCCGGATCGTCGCGCCGCAGTTGCCGATGGGGTGGTTCGTTGTTCTGATGTTCGGCGACTTTCTGGATGTGATCCGCACTTGACCGACAACCAGCCTCCGCATTTTCCCGCCTCCGCGCAACTGCCTCCGGAACGTCTCACCGACACCGCCGATCGGGTGACTGTCTTCAATGCCCGGGCCGCGTTTCAAGTCCGTCGGCCACCGCCGGGATATCAGCGGTTGCTGGCTCGGGAATACCGCTACCACATTCCGCCCGGTCAGCGGGTGCTGGAAATTGGCTGTGGCGTGGGAGACTTGTTGGCAGCCGTGGAGCCGGCCTGTGGAGTGGGAATCGATTTCAGTCCCGCGATGGTGCAGGCTGCACGGGAACGCCATCCCGATCCACGACTGCAGTTTCTGGAGCAATCCGCGGAGACGTTCAGTCTGCCCACTGCCGAGCCATTCGACTATGTGATCATTTCGGACACGCTCAGCTTTGTCGATGACATTTTGCAGGTGTTCCGCCGGCTGTCGCCGTGTCTGCATGCGTGGACGCGGATTGTGATCAACTTCCATTCGCACCTGTGGCGTCCGTGGTTGCGCGTGGCGGAATGGCTGGGATGGCGATTTCCGCATCGCTCGCGCAATTGGGTGACCACACAGGATGTGACCAACCTGCTGGAACTGGCGGGCTACGAGGTTGTCTCGCGTGAGTCGCGGCTGATGTTTCCGTTTGTGGTGCCCGGGTTGTCGTTTCTGTTTAACCGGATCCTCGCACCGACTCCCGGATTCAACCTGTTTGCGCTGACCAACTGGGTGATCGCCAGGCAACCGGTCACGCTGCCGGAAGAAACCAGTGTCAGCGTGATTTGCGCGTGCCGGAATGAATCCGGAAATATCCCCGAGATTGTCCGGCGGCTGCCAGCGTTTCCGGGGCCGTCGGAGCTGATTTTTGTGGAAGGGCACTCGCGCGATGACACACTGGCAGAATGCCAGCGGCAGGCTGTCGCAAATCCCGAACGGGACATCCGGGTGTTTCAGCAAACCGGGCGTGGCAAAGGGGACGCCGTGCGACTCGGTTTTGCCGAAGCCCGCTATGACATTGTGCTGATTCTGGACGCGGACATGACGGTTCCGCCTGAGGATCTGCCGGAGTTTGTCCGGGTGCTGACCTCCGGCCGGGCGGAATTTGTCAACGGCAGCCGGCTCCTCTATCCGATGGAAGAGGCGGCGATGCGGTTCTTGAATCTGCTAGGGAACAAGGCGTTTGCGCTGGGGTTTTCTTTCTTGCTGGGACAAGCGGTGAAGGACACCCTGTGCGGAACTAAGGTTTTGTTGCGCCGCGACTACGAGCGAATTGCGGCGGGCCGCAGTTACTTTGGGGACTTTGATCCGTTTGGCGATTTCGACCTGATCTTCGGGGCCGCCAAGCTGTCGCTGCGTATGCGGGATTTTCCGGTTCGCTATCGCGCCCGCACGTTTGGCGAAACGCAGATCAGCCGGTTTCGGCATGGCTGGCTGCTGATCCAAATGTTCTGCTTTGCCATGACGCGGTTGAAGTGGCGCTAAGGTCATCCCGATGAAAGCGTCGCGATCTGGACGGGCACAGCGATGAGTCAACAGCGGTCCGCATCTCATGGTCGTCGGCCTCGGTCGACTCGCGGCCTGTTCAGGCAGTTCGCGCTGCCACGGTGTCTGCCTCCGGTGACCACAGGCGAGATGCGATGGTGCTTCGTTGAGGGGGTCCTGTGGCTGTTTGTGCTGGGGATCTATCTCTGTTGGCCGGCGGAGCGAACGAGCGAACTGTTTCCACGCAGCGCGTTCACGACGACTG
>JBGSIP010000743.1:0-7727 GCA_041742495.1 Planctomycetaceae bacterium | reverse complement strand
GGATGCCCCGACGGTGCCGCCACCTGCGGCTGCGACTCCCGGGACCATCCTCCCGCAGCAACCCGGCGACGACGTCACGACTCCGTTGTCCGATTCCAAGTCGGCTCCCGACGACGGACAGACCGACGGCGTGGCGCATTTTCTGGCGGGACGGACCGCCGAGCAGCAGGGGCGCTCCGCAGAGGCGCTCGAGCATTATCGCGCTGCGATCGAAGCCGATCCGAAATCTTATGAGACGTATCGCGCGTTCTTTGACTTAGCCTTGCGGCTGGAGCGCATTCCGGAGGCCATGGAAATGGCCCGCAAGGCTGTCGAGCTGAACCCCGACGACTACGAGTTATTACGCAACTTGGGGCGCTACAGTCTGGCGCAACAGCGGGTGGAAGACGCGGTCGGTTTTTTCCAGCAGGCTCGCAACTCCCGGAAGCTGGCTCCCAAGTCGACCGAGGCCGTCGTGCTCAATCTGGAGCTGGGCGAACTGCTGGCTGCCAGTGGCCAGTCCGTCGCTGCCGCAGACTGCTTTGCGGTGGTGATGGATGCCATCAAATCGCCGGAATCATACGCGCTGGACTATCGCATTCGCTCTCGGCTGGCTTCCAATGCTGCAGACACGCTGGAAGCGATTGGGGAAGTGTTCCTGCTGGCGGAGCGACTTCCGGAAGCGCAGACGGCATTTGAAGACTCCGTGGCCCGTCGCCGTCGTGGCAAGGAGGTGCTGGGCTATCACCGGGCTCGCATTCTGGCGCGGCAGGCGCAGCCGGCAGCCGCCGTGACCGAGTTGCAATCGTATGTCTCGGCGGGGCTGGATTCCAAGGGCATCGCTCCCTATACGCTGCTGGCGGAACTGCTGCGCGAGCTTGACCGCGGCGCGGAGTTGCTCCCCCTGCTCGAGACGGCTGTTCAAAAGCACAAAAACAACGTGCCGCTGGCGCTGTTCTATGCCCAGCAACTGACTGATGGTGATCAACTGGCGGCTGCGGAAGAGATCTATCTGGCGCTGCAGGAGGCCGATCGCGCCGCCGGAACACTCGGGCTGGTCACCGTCTACCGTCGGCAGAAGGATGCCTCCCGGCTGATTGACGCCTTTGGCGAAGCCTTGCGGTCGGGCTCGGATGCGCGACAACTGGAAGCAGAACTGGAACTCGTCTCGCAGGATGCCGAACTGCGCGAGAAGATGTTTGAGATTGGCGCGGCGCGCCTGCAGGAACGCGAGCAGGATCTGGGGTATGCCGAGTCCATCCTGCTGGGCAAGCTGGCGATGATCAATGAGGAGGTGGATCACACCCGGCGGTTCTATCGCCATGCGATTCGGGTCCAGGGCCGACCCTCATCGGGGCTGTATCGCGAACTGGGGCTGTTCTTCCAGTCGCAGGAACTGTTTGACGATGCGATTGACATCTATCAGCAGGCCCTGGGTCGCCCTGAATTGGCAGACGACAAGGCGGCGATGTTCGCGTTGCTGTCAGATGCTCAGAAGGATGCGGGCGACATTGACTCCGCACTCGATTCCATTCGCGAAGCGCAACTGCTGGCCCCCGATCAGTTGGAGTTCCAGGTGCAGCAGTTGGCCGTGCTGGCTGCCGGGAACCGCTGGTCTGCGGCGCAGGATGCACTCGATCAACTCAAGGCGACTTTCGATGACGCTCCGGAACTGATCGAGCAGGCGACGGTCACCCTGGCGGCGGTAATGATCGAGAAAGACCAGGTGGACCGCGCGTTCAAGCTCATGGAAAAGCTGGTGAGCGACTACGCTGGCCAGGCGCTGCCGCATGTGCAGTTTGGCATTCTGGCTTCGCAGGCACACCGCTGGGACGTGGCGATTGCCCAGTTGCAGGCGGGACTGGCGATTCCAGAGGTGGACGAAACGCTGGCCCGCCAGGCGCGGCTGCTGCTCTCGAACGCCTATGTGCAGGCGGGTGACCTCGACCAGGGGGAGGCGGTACTGGAAGAGGTGCTGGCGAGCGATCCGGACGATATCTCTGTGAACAACGATCTGGGGTACCTGTACGCGGATCGCAACAAGAACCTCGTGCGGGCCCGTTCCATGATCGAAAAGGCGCTGGCCGCCGATCCCGACAACGCCGCCTATCTGGACAGTATGGGATGGGTGCTTTACCGTCTGGGAGAGTTTCAGGAGGCGGCCACTTACCTGACTCAGGCGGCAGAACAGCGGGATGGGGGCGACGCTGTGATTCTGGAACACTTGGGGGACTGCCGCGATAAAATGGGCGAACAGTCGACCGCCCACACGACTTGGCAGCAGGCGCTGGACAAGGCCGAGGCAGACAAACATCGCGATGAGACACTGATTGAACGGCTGAAGCAGAAGCTGGCCCAACCTGTTCCCAACCCCTGAAGGACGCTCGTCCCCCGGCCCAGGTGTGCCGCCGTGGCGGCAAAACATGATGAGGGGACGGAGCGGGAGTGGGGCGGGCGGGGGGCGACGGCGGTCAGTCAGGGCAGATTACGACCGAATTGATTTTGATTCTCACGCAGGATGAATGGACGATGGCAGGTCATTCCAATTGGGCGAACATCGCCCATAAAAAAGGACGCATTGACGCTCAGAAAGGCAAGCTGTTCGGCAAGCTCAGCCGGGCGATCATCGTCGCCGCACAAAACGGTGGCGGCGATCCCGACATGAATCTCACCTTGCGGTATGCCATTGATCGCGCACGCAAGCAGAGCATGCCGCGGGACAACATCGAACGGGCCGTCAAACGGGGCACCGGCGAAGCGGGCGGCGTCCACTACGAGAACCTCGTCTACGAGGGGTATGGCCCGGGCGGCGTGGCTGTCATTTGCGAAAGCCTCACTGACAATCGCAATCGCACGGCCAGCGAATTGCGGAAAGCGTTTGAGGTGTATGGCGGGAACATGGGGGCCACCGGCTGCGTGGGCTGGATGTTTCAGCGTAAAGGGGTGTTTGTGGTCCCCTCGGGCAACGTCTCGGAGGACGCCCTGATGGAAGTCGCGCTGGAAGCCGGGGCCGACGATCTCAAACGGGTGGGTGATTCGTTTGAAGTCACCTGCCCGCCGGACAGTTTTGAGGCCGTGAATCGTTCCCTCGAAGCGGCCGGCTATCAGTTGTCTTCCGCGGAAGTCGGTCAGGTGCCGCAGAACACGGTGGACGTGACCGACGTCGACGTCGCCCGCCGAGTGCTCAAACTGATTGAGGGTCTCGAAGAGAACGACGACGTGCAGGCGGTGATCAGCAACTTCAACATGCCGGACGAGGTGCTGGCGTCACTGTCGGCGGACTGATGGTGGCCGACGGCTCGGGCGGCGCGCTGATGTCCAACGCCGGCTGACTTTGGGGCATCAGTATTCACGGCGGTTCCGCCCGCGAGAGTCCCACATGGCACGACAGACGGTACTAGGCGGCGACCCGCCGGAGGACGAACGTTCCGCGCGTCGGCGGGATACGCCTGAGCCCCCTGACGCCTGCGAGCCCGCCAGCAGTGAGGCCCCGCGAGCCTTTCAGGCGGATGGACGGGAATTCGACGAGGAGCTGCGCCCGCAGCGACTGCACCAGATTGTGGGGCAGCGCAAAGTCGTTGAGCGGGTGCAGATCATCCTCGATGCCGCGATGACGCGCGGCGAACCGCTAGGGCACCTGCTGCTCGACGGACCTCCGGGATTGGGCAAAACGACGCTGGCGACGGTCATTCCGCGCGAACTGGGGGCCGATCTGCAGATGGCGTCAGGGCCGGCGCTGCGGGCACCGAAAGATCTGGTGCCCTATCTCACGCGCGCCACCGAGCGATCCGTGCTGTTCATCGACGAGATTCACCGTCTGCCGGCTGCCGTCGAAGAGTATCTGTACTCTGCGATGGAAGACTTTCGGGTGGACATTGCGCTGGGTGAAGGAGTCAATGCGCGGACCGTCAATCTCAAGCTCAAACGATTCACGGTGATCGGCGCTACGACCCGCAGTGGCATGCTGACCGCCCCGTTGCGGGACCGGTTTGTGAATCGCGCGCATCTGGACTTCTATGACGAGATTGATCTCATCGAGATCATCACGCGGAACGCGGATAAATTGCGATCGACTATCGATGCCGATGCGGCGGGCGAACTGGCGCGGCGCTCCCGTCGCACGCCGCGCAAAGCCAACAACCTGTTACGCTGGGCCCGCGACTATGCGCAGGTCAAACAGCCCACGGGGGGAATCTCGCTGACGTTGACGAATGCCGCGTTGCAGATGCTGGAGATCGACGCCTTGGGGCTGGAAGAGCAGGACCGGCGGTATCTGCGAACCCTGCAGCGGGTGTTTGGCGGCGGCCCAGCCGGGCTGCAGGCGATTGGGCACAGCATGAACGTTCCGCCCGATACGCTGGAGGATGAAGTCGAGCCGTTTCTCCTGCAGTGCGGGTTCGTGCAGCGCACGCCCCGCGGACGAATGCTGACTCCCGATGGTCTGGCGCACCTGGGCGAGACCGATCGACCGGGCCGCCGCGACCCGCAGCAGCGAATGTTTCCGTAGGCAAGATGGAATTGGCTGGCAAGATGATTGAACCTCCGCAACAGATTCGTGCTCATCGCTCTACCAGCGAGTTTGAAATTGTCTGGTCGGATCGCACCGATCGGTTGCCGTTCCGCTTCGTGCGCGGACGTTGCCCGTGCGCGGTCTGCGTGAATGAAATGACCGGTGAGCGCAAGTTTGGCGTGGAAGCCGCGGGCGTTGACGTTGCCCCCACGGGGGTGGAACCGACGGGAAACTACGCGCTGAAGATACTATGGAACGATGGCCACCATACGGGCCTGTTCAGTTGGACCTATTGGCGCAACATCGCCGACGAACTGCGCCAAGCTTCGGCGAGCCAATAAACGGCCGTCCGCTCGATGAGTCTGGGCGCTCGTTATGCCAGCCCCCGCGCCGACCTCCCAGCGATCCCTCAATCCGCCATACATGCCGCCGCAGGCACAGACCCCCCTGCGGGTGGACCGGGGGTAGAACCGCCGTGCGACTTGGAGGAATGCTCCCCAAAGCCCGCAGTTCATGCTGCCGCAGGCACAAACCCCCTGCGGGGGGCAGGCACAATCCCCCTGTGGGGGGTTAGGGGGGGGCGGGGGCGAGTCGCTGGAGGAGCAGTTCTCTGACGGTGGCTGGGCTGGCCCCTTTGCACTGCTTCATCACCTGGCCGATCAGGGGGCCAGCGGCTTGCACTTTGCCAGCTCGCACGTCCGCTGCCGCCCGTTCGTTGGCGGCCACGACGGCGTCAATCGCGGCGAGAATGGCGGCATCGTCGGCGACCACATCCAGTCCCAGTTCCTGGATGATGGCGGCCACGCGATCGACGGCGGGCCGCGTTTCGCTGACGAGTCGCGCATAGACGTCGCGCGCGGCTTTGACGCTGAGTGATTTTGTGACAACACGTGCCAGCAGTGCACCGAGCACGGGGGCCTGCAGCGGGTGTTCGTCGATGCCGATGCCGCGTTCGTGCAAGTCTCGTTGCACGTCCTGGAGAATCCAGTTGGCGGCCTGTTTGGCGTCTCCGCAGGTGGCGGCGACGGTGTCAAAGTAATCGGCGTACGCGCGCCCCTGCTCGATGATCGTCGCGGCGTCCTGTGGGGAGAGGCCCCAAGTCTCCTCGAAGCGGCGGCGACGGGCGGCGGGAAACTCCGGCAGTTCGCGGCGAATCTGCTCCAGCCACGGCTCGTTGACATAAACGGGCACAAGATCCGGATCGGGGAAATAGCGGTAGTCGGCGGCCTCTTCCTTGCCGCGCTGGGTGAACGTGACACCCTGGTCTGCGTTCCAGCCGCGGGTCTGTTTTCCGGCGTCGCGAATGGTCAGTCCATCGGCCTGCCACTGTCGCCACTGCCGCTGCGCTTCGTATTCGATGGCAGCTTCCACGTTGCGGAAGCTGTTCATGTTTTTGATTTCGACGATCGGTGTGGCAATGGCTGCCCCGGCAGGGGTTTCAAATCGCAAGTTGACGTTGGCGTCACAGCGGAGGCTCCCTTCCTGCATGTTGCAGTCGGAAACTTCCAGATACAGCATCAGCAGGCGGAGGTCTTCGAGATACCGTCGGGCCTGAAAGGCGGAACGCAGGTCGGGCTCGCTGACAATTTCCAACAGCGGCGTTCCGGCGCGATTGAGGTCGACCTGGCTTTCGCCTCCACGGCCGCTTTCGTCGTGAACGTTTTTGCCGGCGTCGTCTTCGAGGTGTACCCGATTGATGCGAATGCGCGTCGGCTGCGCGGAGTCGGCGGCGGTGGGAATTTCCAGCCAGCCGTTGCGGCTAAACGGCATGTCGTACTGACTGATCTGATAGCCCTTGGGGAGATCGGGATAGAAGTACTGCTTGCGGTCCCATTTGGTCACCGGGGCAATGTCGCAATGCAGTGCCAAGGCGGCCTTGAGCGCCAGGTCGAAAGCGCGGCGGTTCATGACGGGCAGGGCCCCCGGCAGAGCCAGCGTGACCACGTCGGTCTGCGTGTTCGGACCGTCGGGGTTGAACCGGTTGATGCATCCGCTGAACAGCTTCGATGCGGTGAGCAACTGGACGTGCACTTCGAGCCCGACAATGGTCTGGATGTGCGGGGGAGCGGGGTGGGGATCCATCATCGATTGCCAACCTGGGGAACGTCGCCTGTCGGACCGGAAGCCGCCGGTGATCTGCCACGAACGACCTGCCGGCGAGGACGCGCCGCGTGATCGGTCTGCTCTGTGTGCCTGTGAGTCTGCCGTCTTCATACCGCTGCGGTCACGTCCTGCCAGACGACAGCTTGTTCATACATACGCGCGGCGCGGAGGAGTCGGGCTTCCTCCAGCGGCGCCGCGGAAAGCTGCAGGCCCACAGGCAAACCGTCGACGGTCATGGCGCACGGCACGGAAATCGCCGGCAGCCCCGCGAGATTCGCTCCAATGGTGAATATGTCGGCGAGATACAGTGCGAGCGGGTCCGCGCCGTGTGCGTCAAAGGCGAAGGCGGGAGTGGGTGTGACGGGACCGAGGAGGACATCTACCTGCCGGAACACGGCCGTGTAGTCCTCGCTGATCAGCCGGCGCACCTTGAGGGCTTTGTTGTAGTAGGCGTCGTAGTAACCGGAGGAGAGGGCGTACGTTCCCAGCATGATGCGGCGCTTGACCTCTGGCCCAAAGCCTTCGCCGCGCGACCGACAGTACATATCGGTCAGGTTGCTGTATTGCTCGGCACGATGGCCGTAGTGCACGCCGTCATAGCGGGCCAGGTTGCTCGACGCTTCCGAGGGCGCAATCAGATAGTACACCGCGACTGCGTGCTGAGAGTGAGGCAGTTCGACATCGACAATCGTGGCCCCCAGGCCGCGATAGACATCCAGGGCTTGTTCGACGGCTGCGCGGACCGCCGGATCAATGCCGGCACCCATGTGCTCGCGAACGACGCCGATGCGCAGGTCTGCGACAGGCTGATCCAGTTCGGCCACAGTGTGGGTGGCCGGCAGTTGCAGGCTCGTTGAATCGAGCGGATCGTGGCCGCTCATGACGTCGAGCAGCAGTGCCGCGCCAAAGACGTCGTTGGTCATGGGGCCAACTTGATCGAGCGAACTGGCAAAGGCGACCAGCCCATACCGCGACACGCGCCCGTAGGTCGGTTTGAGGCCGACCAAACCCGAAAACGCCGCGGGTTGCCGAATGGACCCCCCCGTGTCACTGCCGAGCGCTGCCGGAACCAGACCCGCCCCGACGGCGGCGGCCGATCCGCCACTCGATCCGCCAGGGACGCGTTGCGGGTCGT
>JBGSIP010000742.1:0-2469 GCA_041742495.1 Planctomycetaceae bacterium | reverse complement strand
CAGCGTGTTGCTGATCGGCGTCCCGGTGGCGAATTTCACTCCGTGCCCGGCGTGCTACTGGTCCAGATACCGAGCTTTCATGTAGACATCGAAGGCTCGCTCGCTGCCCCCGGTTTGAATACCCGCGCCCTGGTCCATCTTGGTGGAGGTTTCCAGGTCCTTGAAATAGTGAGCCTCGTCAATGGACAGGTGATCGACCCCCAGTTCATCGAATACCAGAGCGTCGTCCTTCTTCTCCTCAGCTAGCAAGTTTTTGAGCCGCTCCTCCCGTTGCGCCTTCTGCTTCTCGATGGTCTTGATGAGATTGCGGCGGTGCCCCTTATCGGCGGCGTGTTCGCAGAGCAGGGCGTCGTACTCCCCGATCTGCTCCCGCAGGAACTGCTCCTGGTAGATCCGCGACGTGCCGATCCGCTCAAAACTGGACTGGGTGACGACAATTCCGTCCCACTCGCCAGAAGCAATCCGGGCGGTCAGAAACTTGCGGCGGTCCCGGGCCAGATCTTCCTTGGCGGCCACCAGCAATTTGGCGTTGGGGTAGAATTGCAAGAACTCCCGCGCGAACTGTTCCAGCAGGCGATTGGGAACGACGAACATCGGCTTTTTGATCAGCCCCGCCTGCCTCATTTTCATTCCGGTGGCGGCCATGTTGAACGTCTTACCAGCACCGACGCAGTGGGCCAGCAGCGTGTTGCCGCTGCAAATTCCCCGCCAGATGGCGGCGCTTTGGTGGGGCCGCAACTGGATGGTGGCGTTCATCCCTGGATAGTCGAGATGCGAGCCATCAAACAACCGAGGGCGAAGGTTGTTGTAGCGGTCGTCGTAGATGCGAACGAGCCGTTCGACCTGATCGGGATCGGTGAACACCCAGTTGCGGAATTTCTCCTTGATCAGCTTCTGTTTCCCGCGGGCCGCCAGTGTCTAAACCTGATTCATGACCCGTTCCCCATCACCGAGGTTGTCATACACCGTGGGGGACTTCATGTTGGGGGCCAGTTCCAACAACCACGTGCCGTTGGCCCGCAAGGTTCCGTAGTCGGTCAATGCAGCGACCGATTGATATGCGGCGTAACTGGCGTCAATTGACCAGACCGCGTCTTTCTGGAGATAGGCAACGGGGACAGCGAGGCGGTCCACGCCGAACAGTTCCGCGGCAAATGTCTGATTGTCCTGCTCGGGTACCCGACAGCATGAACACAACCACTTGGTTGTCGCTGTTCACACTGGGTTGTCTTACCAGCCTCGACGTCGGTGTGGCTGCTTTGGCGATGGGAACGAAAGGGAGGAGTGCCGCGGCGTCGATTGTGTTCGTCTCTGTATTCACCGCAACCGCCGTGGCAACGGGCCTCATTCTCGGCTCCCGACTCAATCAGGCGGCAGGCCGTTATGCCGAAATCACGGGCGGCTCACTGCTGGTGGGGATTGCGGAATACAGATGCTTTTTCTGAGAACTGCCGGCTTCGTCATCTCTCGCCAGTAATCCAGTCCGTCCCAAATCTGGGACGTCAGCATAGAATCCAGTACAAAGGACCATGCCATGTTGACCGTGAAAGACGTTGCCCACCGCTGGAGCGTCTCCCCGGGAATGATCTACAAACTGGTCGCCGAAGGGTGACTCCAATGCCACCGCATCGGCAGCGCCATCCGATTCGGCGAAGGGCACCTGCGGCAATACCTGACCATGTCCGAACAAGAACCCCGACCGAAGCAGTCGTTCAGCCAGCTGGATCTCCAGCAGGGCAGATGTTGAACCGACAGGCCGGTGAAAAACAGAGTCGTCGAAGACTCCGCTCCCACCCCTCTCTTGATGTGAACATCACTCGCGACGAGAAATTGTTCGCGGATGAGCACTGGTCAGATCTCTTTCATTGCCATCGCCCACGAACCGTGTCGCGGCTCACGGTTTCTTCACTGACCGGCTGACAGTGTAGTCGTGGATAGATACTGTACAACTGCCAGCCTGGACATGTTTTGGGCGGCGCGGGCGCAGTCGTGACCAAGCGGGCTGTTAAACCGGTCCTGCAGTGGTGACGTCGGGCGAGGTTCTAAATCTCACACGGGGGCGGGCCATGAGTGATGATCAGCCGATGGAACGGCAGTGGCGCATGTTGCGCATGCTGTCGGCGGAATCGCACGGCTGGACCACGGCCGACTTTGCCAGCGAATTCGGCGTGTCGCAAAAGACCGTCCGCCGGGATCTTAAATTGTTGCGCACGGTCGGCTTTGCGGTGGAAGAACAGATCGAGAGGCATGGTCTCAAACGCTGGGTGCTGCGAGGCGCTCAAGCACCGGGACTGACGTTCGACCAGACCGAACTGATGGCACTCTATTTGGCACAGGGGCTCTTGGATCCCCTGGCGGGCACGGTGTTGTGGGAGGCAGCCCAGTCGGCCTTTCGGCGGATTCGCGCTGGCTTGTCGCAGCCGCTGCGCGACTACCTGCAATTACTCGATGACACCAATCTGCGGACGA
>JBGSIP010000741.1:0-4457 GCA_041742495.1 Planctomycetaceae bacterium | reverse complement strand
CTCCAGTTCACATTGGCACCCGGCGTGGATGTGGCTCGCGGGATGGCCAGCGACATCGATCCCCGTCATCCCGGCTGCGAATTGTGGGGCGGCACGCGCTCGCTGCTGAACGTGCGCGGCGAACCCATTGGCAATGCACCCCGCTCGCAGAACATGGCCATCTGGTGGGACGGTGACCTGCTGCGCGAATTGCTCAACGGAACCAGCATCACCAAATGGGACTACGAACGCCAAACGGAGCAACCTCTGTTCGACGGCCGGGCGCTCGGGCTGGCTTCCAACAACGGCAGCAAATCGAATCCCTGTCTGGCCGCGGATATCCTCGGCGACTGGCGGGAGGAGTTGATCGTCCGAACCGAAGACAGCCGCGAACTGCGGATTTACGTCTCCACAATTCCGACGGAAGTCCGGATGTTTACCCTGCTGCACGATTCCGCCTATCGACTCGGCATCGCCGGACAAAACGTCGGCTACAACCAGCCCCCGCATCTGGGATTTTTCTTCGGAGCCGACATGGGCCCCATCCCATCGCCAGACATCCAGCTGGTTCCCGCGCCACCCGCTGCTGTCCGCCCGTAGCCGCTACCTGCAGCAAACACGGGTGGAACCGCCTTCGCCTCGTGCGGTATTTCACCCCGGGCGGTATTTCACAAGGTGAGATCAACGCTGGCAGAGGCAGTGACCCCAGAACCTGGCTGCGGGGGCATCGTTCGACAGGCTGGCCGTCGACTCGTGCCGGCTGCTGTCACCCCGCACGCCGATGGACCAGTGCTACCGGTCGGCCGCTGGTGAACAGTGGCCCACGGTGAGTTTGCCGCGCATAAAAAAAGCGACCTCCGATTCAGTATCGGAGGTCGCCATACTCAGGGACTCACTTCGTCGCGACCTTCGCCAACGGCTGGGTCGCGAATCACTCGGTCATTAGTTGCAGCCGCAGCTCGGTGCAGCAGCGCTGCAGCCACAGCCATTGTTGCAACCGCTGTCGCCACAGCCGGTCGAAACCGGAACGCGACGGGTCACCATCTGGGGAACCATCTTGCAGACGCGAACCTGCACGTCCTGCATCACAGTCTGCGGCACACACACGGTGTACGGCACTTCCCGCTGCGAAGCAACGCATTCATAAGTCGTGTAAGACACTTCCTTGCTCATCTGCACCGGGGTGCAGACCTGGTAGCTGACTTCGCGGGTCTTGGTGACCTGCACGGGCTTCGCCACCTTGACCATCTTGGTCAGCGTGTCCTGACGGGTCTTCGTCACGTTGTACGTGTAGGGAACTTCTTCCCACACCTGCTTGGCAACCTTGACCGTGTTGGTCTTGGTTTCGGCATGCATTTCACACACGGTGTACGTGTAAGGAACCTGCTCGGAAACCACGCGGCAGACCTTGCGGGTGCCCTGCTGAGTTTCCTGACGGCACTTCTGCACACTGTACGTGTAAGGAACTTCCTTCGTCACAACCTGGCAAACCTTGCGGGTGCCTTCCTTCGTTTCCTGACGGCACTTCTGCACGCTGTACGTGTAGGGAACTTCCTTTGTCACGCAACGAGCGACGCGGCGGGTGCCCGTCATTTCCTGAGGCTGCATCACGCACACGGTGTACGTGTAAGGAACCTGAGACGCTTCGCACTTGTAAGTCGTGTAAGGTACGACTTCCTGAACCATTTCCGGAACCCACACGCAGCAGGTCTTCGGGCAGCAGTTGCCGCAAGCATCAGTTGCCATCGTCTGGCGCTGTTCGTAGTGACCACCAGCCTTGCAAACGGTCCGCGTACCTTCGACAGCCACGCGATTGTAAACCGTCCGCATACCCTGCTGCTGCGTCTGCACCGGCACGTTGACCGTGTAGGTGTAGGGGACGTCTTCGTAAACCGTTTCGCTAACCGTGCGGCTGCCCGTCATCTGCTCGGTGTAGGGCACGTTCACCGTGTAGGTGTAGGGCACGTCTTCGTAGACGGTTTCGCTGACGGTGCGAGTGCCCGTCATTTCTTCCGTGTACGGAACGTTGACCGTGTACGTGTAGGGCTGATCGACCCACACGTTTTCAGCGACGGTCCGCGTGGCCGACATTTCTTCGGTGTAGGGCACGTTCACGGTGTAGGTGTAAGGAACATCTTCCCACACGTTCTTGCAAACGGTGCGGGTGCCTTCCTTCTGAACCTGAACGGGAACCTGCACCACGTAGCTCTGCGTCACGTCTTCGTAAACAGTCTTGCAGACCTTACGCGTGGCCGAAACCGTTTCCGTGTAAGGGACGCACACGGTGTAGCTCTGCGCGACTTCTTCGTACGTCATTTCGCAGACCGTGTACGTTTCCGTACGGGATTTGGTTTCCATCTGATTGACCGTGTAGTTCACGGTCCGCGTCTGGGTCCGAGGCACCCGCTGGTACTCGGTCACCGTCCGCATCCGCTGTTCCTGGACGTAGGTCGTGGTGGGAACCTGGCGGGTTTCCATCACATACGAAGGAACCATGACCTCTTCCTGTACTTCCGTGTAAGCCGGGCCGCAACCCGACTCGCCGCAGCCCGCCTGGCCACAGCCCGCAGTGGCGCAACCGGCGGAGCAGCCGCTAGGCTGGCAACACGGTGAAGCGACACAGGAATGACACTTCCGATGGGCCCAGCCCATCAGATTCGCGCTGGCGATATCTGCCGTCGACATGACGAGCATCGCAGCCGCCAACATGGCTCCCCACAACTTCATGACCCACTGCTCCTTTTTCTGAACGTAAATCCCCGAGGTAACTCTAGCTTCCGCAACGGGTCGCCGCTGACGGAAGAGTGCGCAAATTGCTCAGTTCAGGTGGTATAGGCTACCTGTAACGCCAGCGTTGTCCAATCCTTTTCTGCGATTTTTCTGTTTTCCCCCTGCCCACCATGTCCCCGAAAAAACCCTTGATAATCGTTCATTCACAATCGTCAGGGGACCCGTTTGACGCCCCCGTGATCACCCGCCAAGATCCCCTGTCCCGGCCCCCGCACCCCATACCTGTCCGCGGGGAAGCCCTCCTGCAGCCGCGCCGCCAGATGTCAAAGTGCCCCCTTGCCTGTGCCCCGTCTCCATGTGGTCCTGTACCACCCGGAAATCCCTCAGAATACCGGCAATATTGGACGAACTTGCGTCGCCCTCGGCGCTCGCCTCTGGCTGGTCAGACCACTGGGTTACTCCCTAGACGACAAGTATCTCAAACGCGCCGGTCTCGATTACTGGCAGTTCCTCGATTGGCGCGTCGTCGATGACCTCGCAGAGGTCTGGCAGGAGGTTTCTCCCTCACGCTGCTGGATCTTGACCAAGCACGCCCGCAAACTGCTCTGGGAGGCCGAGTTTCAACCGGGAGATGTGCTGCTGTTTGGCAATGAATCCAGCGGGCTCCCCGCCGCGCTGCGCGAATCGATGGCCAATCGCGCGCTGCGGCTCCCCATGACAGCGGAGGTCCGCAGCCTTAATCTGTCCAGTGCCGCCACCACCGTCATGTATGAGGCCATTCGACAATCGGGCGACTGGTCATTCGACGTCCCGCCGCAGTAGCGGCAACGGACACCTCCGGCTGGAACCGCCACTTGCAATCTGGCAGTAACCCGCCGAATCGCAGAACGGAAGGAAATTGCGATTGAGTGCCTCATTTGTCATTCGCGAAGCTCAGCCCGCCGATTGCCCAGCCATTTTCGGACTGCTCATGGAACTGGCTGAGTACGAGCAACTCACCGAGATCGTTGTGTCCACCGCCGCCGACATTGAGCAAGCCCTGTTCGGCCCGCAACCTGTTGCCGCCTGCCTGGTCGCCGAGTGCGAGCCGGCGCACTCCTGTGAAGTGGCGAGCCACTCTGCATCCGCCTCCCACTCGCCAGGCTCCACGGTCCTGCCCGGCGTGGCCTTGTACTTCCGAAATTTTTCGACCTTCGTCGGTCGGCCGGGGATTTACCTCGAAGACCTCTACGTGCAGCCCGCCTATCGCGGTCGCGGTATCGGCAAGGCCCTGTTGTTGAAGCTCGCCCAGATCGCCGTCGAACGTGGTTACGGCCGGGTCGAATGGAGTGTGCTGGACTGGAATCAGCCGTCGATCGAGTTCTATCAGTCGCTGGGCGCCCGACCGATGTCCGAATGGACCGTGTATCGCCTGGACGGTGCCGCCTTGCAACATCTGGGACAATCGCCGCTGGCTTCGTAGTCGGAGCGGCCACCTCACGTGAACGACTGCGGCGCTTGGAGGTCACCAGCATGCCGACCCCGGTAAAAGACTACTGCGCCATACTCGGCCTGCCCGGGGATGCAGACGATGCCACTGTGCGCCGCGCGTATCGCAAACTGGTCACTCAGTTGCACCCCGATCGCGATCCCAGCCCGGCTGCGGCGGAACAGTTCAAGGCCATCTCGGAAGCGTATGCCATTCTGTCGGACCCGGCGAAGCGCTGGCGCTATCACGTGAGTCGACCGACGAGCAGCCGCGCGAGTTC
>JBGSIP010000740.1:0-3044 GCA_041742495.1 Planctomycetaceae bacterium | reverse complement strand
ATCTATGATCTCACGGAGCCACAGAGTCACGGAGATGGATGAGAAGCCTCGCCCCAGCCGGCGTAGCAAAAACAAGGCAGGGCGAGGCACGCTTGGTGGAGAGTGCTCGCCCTGACATAGATGTCGGCAGTTTCAGCGGATCATTGCGTTCTTACTCAGGAGACTCGGCGACGATCGATGGTCAGAAGCGATGGTCGCGAGTCACCGTTACAAGATGCTGTGACGATTCAAAAATCACTGTCGCAGGAAGATCATCCGGGTGGAATTGCCGCGGCGGAGATTCAGGGTGAGGCCCTGAGTCAAATTGGCTTCCTTGGCCGCTTCATCAAAGTCTTCGACAGAGGTGATTTCCTTCGTACCGAGCTTTTCAATCACATCGCCCACCCGCACACCGGCGCGGGCCAGCAGACCCTGCCGTTCAACCGCGACCACCACCACACCGGCGGCGCCCTCTGGCAATTGCAGGCTCTGGGCCAAGTCTGGGGTCAACTGCTGCACTTCGATGCCCAGTTCGTTGTTCACACTTCCGGAATCAGGCGAATCAGACTCGAAGCCGTCAGCAAGCAGATTGTAGTTGTCGGGCATCCGTTCGGAGAGCAGGGAAAGCGTCTGTCGATTGCCGTCCCGCTGGATTTCGAGCGGGTAGGACTTGCCGGGCGTCAGCCGTTCGACAATGGATTGCAAATGAATGCCCGACGTGGGGCTAACGCCATCGACCGACAGCAACAAGTCGCCGGCGTTCAGTCCTGCCTTGGCAGCGGGGGTGCCATCCTTGACGCTGGCAATCACCACACCCGCACCGAGTTTGGTGTTGAGCTGTTTCGCCAGGTCGTAGTCGAGCGTCCGGACGGCGACGCCGAGATAGGAGCGTTCAACGGAACCCTTTTCGATCAGGCTGTTGACGACCCATTTCACCATGTCGACCGGCACGGCAAAGCCAATGCCGTCCCAGCCACCGCCGCGGGTGGAAATGGCGGTGTTGATCCCCACCACTTCGCCAGCCAGATTGACCAGCGGTCCACCGCTGTTGCCGGGATTGATGGCGGCATCGGTTTGAATGAAATCTTCGCGCTCGCTGCTGCGGAGGCTGCGGCCTTTCGCGCTGACAATCCCGGACGTCACGCTGATGTCCAACCCAAACGGGTTCCCAATGGCGAGAACCCAATCGCCAATTTCCATCTGATTACTGTCGCCCATCGGAAGCGGAGTCAGGTCTTCGGCGTCGACTTTGAGGACCGCGATGTCCGACTTGGCGTCGCGGCGGATATCGGTCGGCTTGAGTTGCCGTCCGTCATGCAGACGCACAATCACATCGTCCGCATCGGCGACGACGTGGTTGTTGGTGATGATCCAGCCATCCTGACTGAAGACAAAGCCGCTGCCTTGCCCCTGCTGTTGACGGGGCTCGGCAGGCTGCATCCGACCGCGTCCGCGGAATTGGGGTCCAAAGAACTGCTGGAATTCGGGGGGGAGTTCCATGTCCCCAAACGGGTCCATCCCACCGCGACCGCGGAAGTCGACCGCTTGCACTTTGGATTCGGTGAAGATGGAGACCACACCGGGCAACGTTGCTTCGGACACTGCGCGAAACGCACTTGAGAGTTCTCGAGCTGCCGAGACGGCCGCAGGATCGACCGGGCCAGCGATAGCCGGACCTGACTGGGAAGGGAGTCCCAATCCAGCCAGCGAAAGTGCGACACCTGCCACGGCAACTCCTGCCGTGGCGCCGAGCCAGTTCTTCATGTTTGACATACTGTTTGATTCCTTCCATCAAAACCTGCCGCGACCGCCCCTGCGGAAACGCGGACCTGAGTGCAAACTGGGGCCGCTGAGGCCACCTCAGCCGGACGGATTCAGCATCACTTCATTCTATAGCGAGGACTGCCAACACGTGGCACGGCGACTGTGTTACCGCGGTGAAGACCCATACCAGACTGTTGAACTCGGCAACCACAACCACATTCTGGTTGTGGCTGTTCAACGGGCTGATACTAGACTGCTTCTGGTCGCAGTTTCATTCTGCTTTCAACGCAATTGTCACCCGGGGTGATTGTGTTCTCAGAGTCACGTCGGTCTGCGAAAACGAATGACCGTTTGCCCCGCCAGACCGGGGTTGATCGGCAGTGTGCAAGTCCACAGCTGTGGCTGGTTGCCGGAACTTGGTTTGGCCGATCGTCAGGTTGTCGCGATGACGTCGATCGATCGTCGGAAGACATCGTGACGAATGCAGGAGAGTGCACACGGCAGGGGTGTCGGGCTCTGTGGGTGGGCAGGTCGCCCGGAGGCGAACCAGCCCGCGAACGCCCCCCTTGTTACGCCGGTCGCGCGGGACCCGTTGGGAAAAGTGGGAGATCTTTCCCCGCGGGCGGGATTGACGCCTCCGCAGTGATCGCCTCATAATCTCGCAAGTTGTTGACAAGCAATAGCTTCTGTCGTCGCCACCCACCCCGCTAGAGGTTCGGCGGCGGCAATTGGTCACCCTCGGATTCCTCAAATTGTCGGACGCCCGCTGCGAAGACCGTTTGCAGTACGAATTCCGCGATCCCACCTTGCTGGAGCGGGCGCTGACGCACGCCTCGATTGCGGTCACCCGGAACGATTCCAACGAACGGCTGGAGTTCCTCGGCGACGCGGTACTGGGGATGGTGGTCTGCGAGTGGCTGTTTGAGCTGTTTCCCGATCGATCAGAGGGAGATCTGACGCGAATCAAATCGGTCGTCGTCAGCCGTGAAGCATGCGAGCGGGCCGCCCGGCGGCTGCAGCTCCATCACGACATGCACCTGGGCAAAGGGATGCAGCAGGGGAAGCGGCTCCCCTGTTCCGTCGTCGCGGGGGTGTATGAATCGGTGGTCGCGGCGATCTATCTGGATGGCGGATTGCAGGAGGCTCGGCGATTCCTGCGGCGGTCCCTCGATGGTGAATTTGAACGGGCCGTTCTGCACGCTCACATTGCCAACTCCAAGAGCATGCTGCAGCAGCATTGTCAGCGTGAATTTGGCGAGACGCCGGTGTACGTCGTGCTCGAAGAACACGGGCCGGACCAC
>JBGSIP010000739.1:0-1554 GCA_041742495.1 Planctomycetaceae bacterium | reverse complement strand
GGCGAATCGACGGCCGAATCGGCGTCAACGGATTCGCCAAACTCTACGGAGGCGTGGTTCTCAACTCGCCAGCGCCGTGAATCGGTGCAGGCGAGTTCCATTCTTGAACAGTGGCTGGACACGCAATCGCGCCGGCACATGGGCGGATTGTGGTTCTCGCGGCTCTGCTCACTGGTGTGGCTGGCGTTTCTGTTGCTGTGGAATCTGCACTTTGAAGGCTGGGGAAAAGTCGCTCCGCCCGCGCAGCACCTGCTGTCGGTTGGCTGGATTGTGGTCTTGATCGGCATGCTCGCGGTCTGGTTTCCGCACCTGCTATTGTTTGAACCACCCGAAGGACGCGCCGATGCCACCGTACTGGCGTTAACGCAATTTGTGGGAGCACTGGGCTGGCTCATCCTGCTGGCCGCCCCGCTGGTCACCACATTTGCCATTTCGCAGGAGGCCCTGCTCGAGGAGCTGCGATCCAATCTGAGGCTGCGGCGCTGACGCAGACCCGTCAGGACAAACTGGTCATGATCGCCATCCTTCCGGGGGAGACTGCCAGTGGAGTCTTCAGTGCCTTCCGCAGCGAGCGCCGCCTTTTTTGCCATGCCGCGTCTGGGCTCGGTATGGATTCTGGAATGTCGATTGAGATTCTGCTCGCCACGCAGAAAATTCATCGGGCCTCGCTTCCACGCCGGGTACCGATGGCTACCGTGCAAACGCCGGAATGTGAGGACTGGGAACTCCAGCTCACCGCTGTTCCGGCCCCGGGGGGAGTGACTGCGAATGTGGATTGAGTCCGGAAGAATGCCATGCTGAGCGATGACACGCGGCCCTCTGCGGGAGCAGCCGCGGATCGGAACCTGGCAGCCGGCACGGCGGCTTTTCCACGCTGGTTTCCCTGGCTGCTGCTGGTCTGTCTTGCCATTCCGCTGGTGTGGTGCTTTGGCCGGGCGCTGACGACCGAGTCCGATTTCATTCGCCGCGATACCGGACGGTTCTACTTTCCACTGCTGCGACTGGTTCATGAACAGTGGTCCGCGGGACGCGTGCCCGTTTGGGACAATACGTCGGGAGGCGGGGGCCCCTTGCTGGCCAATGCCACGATGGCGGTCTTCTATCCCGGGCAACTCGTGTTTCGCCTGCCCATCTCGTTTTATGCCGGCATGAAGCTGTATCTGGCGCTGCATGTGGTGCTGGCGATGGGGACGCAAGCCTGGCTGGGCAAACAGTTGGGGTTGCGCGGTCCCGCGCGGTGGCTGGCCGCCTTGACTTATGCCTTCAGCGGGTCGGTCATCTACCAGTATTGCAACCCGATTTTTCTGGTCAGTGCGGCGTGGCTCCCGCTGGCCATCAGCTGTGGACTGTCGTGGCTGGGCCCGCGGCGCGCCAGCGGACTGTTTGGCCTGTGCCTCGTCTTGACGATGATGGTGCTGGGGGGCGACCCGCAGATGGCCTATCACACGGGCCTGCTGCTGGGTCTGGCCATCCTGATGATTCCCAGCCAGACCATCCTGCGGCTGATCCCCGCGGTTGGGCCCTCGCCGGAGGAAACGCCGGCCGCGCAACCCT
>JBGSIP010000738.1:0-3480 GCA_041742495.1 Planctomycetaceae bacterium | reverse complement strand
GCGATCTCCGCCCCAGGCTCAGGATGCTCGCCGGTGGCGATCTGCGATTTGCTGATGGCCATTTGCCACCGGACGTCATTAACGCCCGGACCAGCACACGGACCAGCACACGGACCACTCAGGACACATCGGCTTCCATCGCCGCCTGCATCGCCTGCAGCACTGACGCGCACGCGTCCATCAGTGGCCCGTCAATCATGGCACCAGACGCCAGCCGATGCCCGCCGCCGCCAAACCCCTTGGCCACGGCCGCCACGTCGAATGGTTCCCGCGCCCGCAGGCTCACTTTGGCCCGTCGATTGTACTGTTCCACCACCACAAACGCTGCCACGACGCCATCAATCTTCAGGCATTCGTTGACGAGATTTTCAGTATCCGCGGGATGGGCCTGTGCCTGCCGCAAATCCTGCAGACTGACCGTCGTGTACGCCACTCTCCCCTTGGGCGTGACTTCGATTTTTCCCAGGCACCGCCCAATCAGCCGCAACCGCGCCAACGAAGAGCGTTCGTACAGCGCCTCATACAGTTCGGAAGGGCGGACGCCGAAATCAATGAGGTCAGCCGCCTGTCGATAAGTGTCCGAGATGGTCGACGGAAACCGATACCAGCCGGTGTCCGTCGCAATCGCGGCAAACATCGCCCGCGCCGCTTCGGCAGTGGGGGTCAGCCCCAGGTGCCGATACAGCGACAGCACCAGGCACCCGGCCGCAGGTGCTTGCGTGTCGCGATAGATCGTGAACGGCATTTCGTCGCTGGGCAGGTGATGATCAATCACCACCACTGGATGCGGACTGTTGCGCAGCGGCCCTCCCATGTCGCCCAACTGCATCCAGGAACTGGTGTCGACGATGATGTGCGCCTGCTGCATCGCGAACACGCCCGGCACGTCGGCATGCGTCTGGATCTCCCCCGCCAGATCCAGAAACCGCAAATGCTCAGGAGCCGCCCCGGGATTCAGAATGCGGGCCTGTTTGCCCATCTGCCGCAGCAGCGCCGCGATGGCCAGTTCCGAGCCCAGCGCGTCGGCATCGGGCCGCAAGTGGCTGGTGATCGAAAACGACTCGTGAGTCGTCAGAAACGCGTCGATGCCAGACCAGAAGGAACTCATGCCGTCGTTCTAAGACTTCTGCCCGGAAACTCGAGCGAACCTGCGATAAAATGCGGTCACCGGGCCGCACGTTTGCCAGCCGTGCCGTGCGGCCTTCCGAATAATCCGGGCTGTCATCCGCACCAGCCGGCAGCGGGCGACCACAGGCGGAATCAGCACGCCCACTCTGGCACTCACACCCCTAACGGTCCGGATCCACGCCTCGAATCTTCTCCAGCAGCACCTGGTTGCCGCGCCCCTGGTACTCAATCGTGTTCATGAACGCCTTCATCAGCATGATGCCGCGGCCGCAGGGCTTTTCGAGGTTCTCTTCCGCCGTGGGATCGGGAACCGTGCTGGGCTGAAAACCAGGCCCCTCGTCCTCAATGAGCACCCGCACCCGATAGGTGCTGATCAGGCAATGCACGCGGACCGACTTGTCCGGGTCCATGCGGTTGCCATGCTTGATGGCGTTGACGATCCCCTCTTCCAGGGCCAACCGCATGCCGAACTGATCGCGCTCAGTGAATTCGTGCTGCTCCAACAGCGATATGATTCGCTCTTGGACCTCTTGTCCCGCCGTCGTGTCGCTGGGAATGACCCAGTGGAATTCGGAATCCGCAGGCATGGCATTCGCGTGAGCAGTGGAACGTCGCGACGGGAACCCCTCGGCAGGGACAAGTCTACTGGTGGCTAGCGGACAACCCACAGCGCGGGTCGCAACACGGCTTCGATCCCCAGAGCACCAGCCATCCCGCGGGATCCTGACCCCGCCGACTGGATTGTGCCCCTGCGGTTCAGAATCCGTTCAGTGCATCGTCCTGGGTCGCCACAATTTCAAACAGTTTGTTCAGTTTGGTAATGGCGAACACTTCGTAAATATCGGGACGAATCGCACACATGCGCATCTTCCCTTTGGTCGCCTTGACCTTCTTGTCCATCACAATCAGCTTGCCCAGGGCGGCACTCGACAGATACTCCACCGTGGAGAAATCGAGAATGACACGCCGGCAGCCATCCTGCTCGACCAAGGCGAACAATTCTTCGCCGATCATCTGGATGTTCTGTTCGTCGAGGATCTTCCGATCAACGAACTTCGCGATCGTGACATCGCCAACTTTTTCAATATCGAGACGACGTGGGCCCGTCATGGTGATGATCCTTCCAGCAGCCGTTCTCGCAGAGCGGGCAGCCCTGCCACCGTGTATGAATACTAAATCTGCTCTCGACTCACGCCATCATCGCGGGAGCACACCAAACCCCGTGCCCACCCCGACAGACCGCCCCGCACTTCTTTGCAGCCCCCGCACCATTCGCGCCGCGCGTCAAGCCGATCCGCGGAAAAGCCAGCACAACGTCCGCCACACACCCCCTCAGACGCCGGCCTACCCCGATCCACACAGTATGGCAGGGGAACTGGCGAATCGGTAGCGTGCGACAACAAAGCTCATTAGCCTTGCCACGCTCGCCACACTCATCCGCCACTGACCAGCCCCATTTCGCCAACGGCCAACCATTCCCGCGCTACTCGGGCAATCGAGCCACTCGCCAGCCTGAAAGTGTGCGAACTTGCACTCAGCTCCCCGCGACTCGCTCAGCCAGACGACGACGGAATTCCTTGCCTGCTCACCGGATGGATCTTGAATTCACGCCGACAACTCGTCAAGCATAGCCTGCCGAATGCGACAGTCAGCCACCAAACTCCCCAGTTTTCGCCGGACGATCTCCCGCACAGTTCTTCGTCTGGCCAGACCGCTCCGCCCCCATAACCCTTCGAATTGCCTCGGCCCATGCCAGATTCTCTCGATTTTCACGCTCGCAACTGGACCCTCGACGATTTGGGCCCCCGTCCCGGCACCTCAGCCAACCGGCAGGCGCTAAGCGATCTGCAGACCGAGCTGACCCAACTCCGCGCTGCCGGTTGCCCCCCGCTCACCGGCACCTCACTGTCAGCCTGGCTGACAGTCTGGAGCGATCTGCAAACCCGCTGGGAGGATCTGACCCGCCTGAACGAATGCGTCATCGCGACCAGCCCCCAGGCTGCCGATGCCCGGCGACTGGAGGTTGAACTGGGAGCCCTGCGCCCCATTCGCGAAGCCATTCTCGCCGATTTTGAGCAACAACTGGCAGATGTTTCGGACGACGACCTGGCGGCGATGTTGGCCGCCGATCCCAATTTGGCGGCGCACCGCTTCCCGCTGGAATATCGCCGTGCCGTCTGTCGACTCAGGCTCCCTCCCGCATTGGAAATCTTGGCCAACGAACTTGACGAACATGGCGTGCAAGCCTGGTCACGGCTGTACGATCAACTCAGCAGTCGGCTGACCGTCAATATCATGGAACGGGGTCAACTGGTCGCCAAGTCGCCGGGACAAGTGGTTCTCACCTCCCCC
>JBGSIP010000737.1:0-1921 GCA_041742495.1 Planctomycetaceae bacterium | reverse complement strand
GCGCCACTCAGCCAGCCAGTCCATGAACGCGAGACCCGGCTGTATGTTCCCGATGCCCTGGAATGGCAGGGCTGTGTGAAGCCGGACAGCACCAAGGAATACTGCTACTTCAAGAATCCTGGCGAAGATCACTTTCATCTGTTGATGCTCGGTGAGATCTACCTGCTGCGCGGCGCGACCAAGTGCTGCCTGAAGTGTGCGGTGCGTCACGGCTCTGCGACGGAGAATCGGCTGCACTGGCAGCAACCGGGTCGCCGGCGGCCCCAGAATCCCGTCGAAGTGCTCGATTCGGTCTCCGCGGCGGTCGAGTGAGTGAGGGTCTGTGCTCCCGCCACTGGCGCCAGTGGAAGGCGTGTCCAATTCTCTGTCTGGTTCGTCTTTTCGTGGCGGGAACTGCTTCGCGTGCGCGTCCTGACGTACAACATTCACAAGGGGATCGGCGGGCGTGATCGACGCTATGATCTGGCTCGGATTGTGGCCGTGCTGGAAGAGGCACAGGCGGACATCCTTTGCCTGCAGGAAGTCGACCGGCACGTCAAGCGATCCGGCTATGACGACCAGCCGCAACTGCTGGCCGCTCACTTCAAACCTTCGGCGTCGATGTATCAACTCAATCATCGCGTGGGGCAGGGGGGGTATGGCAACCTGCTGCTGTCGCGCTGGCCCATGTCTGAAGTGCGTCATCTGTCGCTGACGTTGCATTACCGCAAGTGTCGCGGAGCACAGGTCGTGCGCGTCGAAACACCGCAGGGGTCGCTGCGGCTGGTCTCCGTGCATCTGGGCTTGCTGGAAAAGCAGCGACGCCAGCAGATTCGCCGTCTGCTTGAGCAAGAAGAGTTGTGCGACGCCGACGGTCCGCCGGTGCTGCTGGTGGGCGACTTTAACGACTGGCGCAATCGCCTGTGTGCCCGGGAACTGGAACGCAACGGGTTCCGACATGCGACACACCCGCCGCGGAGCTTTCGCACGTTTCCAGCCATGCTGCCGCTGTTGGCGGTGGACAAGGTGTTTCACCGCGGCGGGATCAACATCGAAAAGATCCGCGTGATGGGGAGCATGGCCGCCCGGCAGGCGTCGGATCACCGTCCCCTGCTGCTGGAAGTGGAGCTGACGCCCCCCGGTGGCACGCCGGGCGCCGCGTTAAGCGATTCGCGCTAAAGCTGCGGTCAGCCGGTCTCACGCAGATTCGGTAGCGGCCAGATCCTCCGCGGCCGGCGAGTCGCGTGTCCCCGGTCGTCGGGCCAGCGCACTGGCGATGACGGCGTTGACTTCCTCCGCGTGCGAGACATTGATGAGGTGTCGCCCCCGTTCAAGGACCACGTCGGGCTGGCACATGAATACAGGGAACACCAGATCGCGCGCGCCGTGGACTTGTACCACGGGACAGTCCACGGGCGGCTGTGACTTCCAATGCAGGATCTCCCGCATGGACCAGCGAAGCAGCCACGTGTTGGTGCGCCCAATCTGACCCAGCACGGCGCACATTTTAGGAATCAACGGGTGTAGCCACGAGCCGTGAATGCCCTGCGAGATCCATTGGAGTGGCAACAGGGGAGCAATTCTCAGCAGGGGGGACAGCGGCCGAAAAATCCGGATGCGATACGGGACCTCTTCCGGCGATCGCAGACTGGCAATCAAGATGACGGTATCCGGCTGCAGATGTTGCGCCATCTCCAGAGCAACCATCCCGCCAAATGAGACTCCCCCAATAACCAGCGGACCATCACTCTTCAGCTGCGGTGCCCAGCGAGCGCAATAATCGGACAGCGATTCCGCAGCGCGCGGCGGAAGCCAGGCGGGGACCTCCAGGTGAGGAAACGCCGCCAGTTGGGGCTCCATCAGTTCGTCGTCGCAGGCCATGCCAGTAAACAGGATCAGGCGTGGCTGGCTGGCGCTACTCATGGCGTCGTCGTCGATTCGC
>JBGSIP010000736.1:0-4712 GCA_041742495.1 Planctomycetaceae bacterium | reverse complement strand
AACTTGCGGCCGAGTGGCGGATCGATGGCCGCCGCCTGCGGCAGTTCACCACGCTCAAAGCGGTGTTCGAATCGAGTTTGTTCGGCCGTCGAAACCAACAACCGAACGGCACCACAGGGGAGCAGCAGGGTGAGTCCCAGTTGTTGCTCAACGCGGTGGTAGAACTCCGCGGCAGCCGTCCACAATTCGTCCCACTCTGGCTGCGGGACAAAGCGTTTGCCTGTGATAGGGGTGATCAGCCCGGCCGCAACGTGCGAGGCTGACACCGGCAGGCGGCGATCAACCACCAGCACCCGCCAGCCGGCCCAGATCAACTGCCAGGCCAGCGTCGTCCCCGCCAGCCCCTGCCCCACAATCACGGCGTCCACCGCTGGCCGAGGATTCACACGTTGGCCTTCACATTCGCCAGCCAGATCGCGCTCTTCTGAACGTCGCCGAAAATCAGCGGGGGCGGTCGTTAGATGTCAAAATACATGGCGAATTCTGCCGGATGCGGGCGTTCCCGCAGCGTCTGCACTTCCCGCGTGGTTTTGTACCACACCCAGGTGTCGATGACGTCTTCGGTGAAGACATCGCCCCGCAACAGGAAGTCGTGGTCGTCACGCAGGGCCTGCAGACTTTCTTCCAGCGAAGCGGGCACCTTGGGGAACTCGTCGAGTTCCTCCGGGCCGAGATCGTAGATGTCTTTGTCGAGCGGCGGACCGGGATCGATTTTGTTCTGGATCCCATCGAGGGCCGCCATCAGCACCGCCGCCATCCCCAGGTAGGGATTCGACGATGAATCGGGACAGCGAAACTCGAACCGCTTGCTCTGGCTAGTGTTGTTGACCGGAATGCGAATGGCCGCCGAGCGATTGCGAAAGCTGTACGTCAACGCAATGGGGGCGTCGAACCCGGCGACCAGCCGCTTGTAGCTGTTGGTGGTCGGGCAGCAGAACGCCATCAGCGCGCGGGCATGCCGCAGAATTCCCCCCATGGCAAACAGGGCCATTTCCGACAGTCCGCCGTAGCCCCCGTCGGCAAACAGGGTTTCCTCGTTTTTCCACAGCGACAGGTGCATGTGCAGCCCTGAGCCATTGTCCCCCCAGATGGGCTTGGGCATGAAGGTGGCGATTTTCCCCATCCGGCTGGCCACGTTCTTGACAATGTACTTGTAGCGCAACAGGTTGTCGGCTGTTTGCACCATCGGGGCGTATTTGAGATCGATTTCGCACTGTCCGGCAGAGGCCACCTCGTGGTGCTGCGCTTCGACTTCAATGCCGCACTCCTGCAGCTTCAACATGACCTCCGTGCGGAAGTCCTGCAGGGTGTCCGCGGGGGGCATCGGGAAATACCCCTCGCGTCGGCGGATTTTGTAGCCCGCGTTGATCGACGGCTTGTCCAGCCCCCGGGTCCATTCCCCTTCGATACTGCCCAAGTGATAGAACGATTCGTGCGGCTGGATATCGAACCGGACGTCGTCGAACACAAAGAATTCCGGTTCCACACCAAACAGCGCCGTGTCGGCGATGCCGGTCGACCGCATGTAGGCCTCTGCTTTTCGCGCAACATTGCGCGGATCACGGGCATAGTCGCCGCGGGTGATCGGGTCCTGAATGTTGCAGGTCAAGGTGAGAGTGTGCTGCATGAACGGGTCGACAAACGCGGTATCCGCCTGCGGGACCACCAGCATGTCCGACTCGTTAATCGCCTGCCAGCCGTACATGGACGACGCATCAAAGCCAAATCCGTCGTCGAACGCCTGTTCTGTCAGGGCCCCGACCGGCACGGTAAAATGCTTTTGAGTGCCGGGAAAATCCATAAAACGCAGATCGACCGCGCGGATCTCCCGCTGGCGGCACAGAGCGAGCACTTCTCGGGGGGTCATGATGCGGCAAACGGGCCAGAGGAGGAGATCGGAGGGGGGATACGTGACAAACCACAGCAAAATTACAGCAAATCGTATACCGCCCGCCACTGCAGGACATCGTTTCGCATCTGGGCTCCTGTAGCCGATCCAGTCTTGACCTGCAGCGGTGCGGCGCGCTATTGCTGACCGACTGGCGACGCGCAGCGACGAAGAAGTCTCGGCCGCGGCGGCCGCCTCGTTTCGCAAGTGACCGATCCCGGTCTGGTGCGCGCGGAGTTCCGCCCTCGCACAGACCCCGGACGATGGATGCATCATGGCCAGTGGCCCGTCTCAAACCTCAGGTCTTGCTCCCCTGGACTCCCGCGAGCCGATTGCCGCCGGGGCTAGCCAGACGCGTCCCGCTCCGATGAAACAGGTGCATACCGACCAGGGGCTGTTCGCCGTCTGGCACGGCATGACCATCGGCACGCTGTTTCGCACCTTATGCCTGCGACCGGGACTCTCTTTGGCACGGCTCCCCATGCTGCTGTCGCTCCCGTTCTCCGCAGCCTCCAACAGCTTCTGGAGCACTTTGGAGCGGTGGGTCTATGGGCGGAAGATTCGCGCGGCGCAGGTGCATCCCCCCATTTTTTTGATTGGGCACTGGCGCAGCGGAACGACACTGCTGCACAACCTGATGTCGCTCGATCGGCAGTTCACGTTTTTCAACCTGTTTCACGCCGTCTTCCCCGCGCACTTTCTGATCACCGAACGCTGGCTCGGCCCACTGACGAAGTTCCTGCTCCCGGCCACACGCCCGATGGACAACATGCCGACGGGCTGGGAACTGCCGCAGGAAGACGAAATTGGCATGATGAACCTGACGGCGGTCTCGCCGTATTTGTGTCTGGCACTGCAGGGGCGGCCTCATCTGTATGAGCGATTCTGGAGTCTGCAGACGGCCTCCAGTTCCGAGCAGCGCCGCTGGCGGGAGGGCTTTGACCTGTTGATGCGCAAGCTCACCGTCCGGGAAGACAAGCCCGTCATCTTGAAATCGCCCGGCTACGCGTTCCGCGTGCGGCGATTTCTGGAGCTCTATCCCGATGCGCGATTCGTCTATATCTATCGCAACCCTTATGCGGTGTTGAAATCGACGTATCACATGCGCCGCACGATGGTGCAGGAGAATCACTTCGGCGGGGCGAAGTTTTCCGAGCTGGAGCAGGAAATCGATGACATCTATGAGAATCTGATCCGCACGTATGAGTCGGAGAAATCGGCTATTCCTCCGGGGCGTCTGGTGGAGATGTCTTACGAAACGCTCGCTGCCGATCCGCTGGGTGCCATCCGCCGCGTTTACGAGGAGCTGCAACTACCGGGATTTGCGGAAGTTGCCCAGCAACTGGAGCCACTGGTGCCCACTTTGAAGCGATACGAGAAGAACAAATTCTCGATGAGCGTGGAGCAACGGCGGAAGATCTATGCGCGGATGAAGTTCGCGTTCGACCTGTATGGTTATGCCGAAGATCCGGAGGATGCGGCCGTGAATGTCGGGGGAACACCTGCGATCACTGAGGCGACTGCGGAACACCGTTGAATCGCCGGTCAGGCGATGGGGCCGATGGTTCCGCATGAGCGGCGCGCAACATTGCATGTTTGTCAGGCGGCGTGGCCCTCCACGTGAATCCATCTTCACACGATTTTCAGAAATCGTTACAAGCCTGCTGATCCCAGAGCGGCTGATTCGCCGAAATCTGGTAACTGGTGGCTGAATAAAGGCTTCGGCGTCACACTCCGCTGTTGACACCATGACTTACGCCCGCGCCGGCTCAGCCGTGTCGATCCTCGGCACACAACCTGCTTCCGACTGACACCGCGACTCGACTTCACTGGCTGGTTGCACTGCCGACAGGCAGACGATCTCCAAGGAGTGTGGAGATGTGGAAGTCCTTCGGATCACCTCGCTCAGGACGAGCGAACGGTGACCGCCGGGCCAAGGCGGAGCTTCCGCTGTGGACTGGCTTGATTTGTCTGGCCCACTGGAGCGGGGGCCTGGTGGCTGAGGATCCGTTCGCCCAGGCGTTCGATCGCCCTCTCGCGACGGCGGGCGCAGACGGTGACTTCGCCGTTCGCCACAGGGCAGCAGAGCAATCTGTCAGTGAGTTGCGGCTGGAAGATCCACCGGTCGATCTCACAGAGTTGCCACTCGTCTACCGTCGCCGCGATGACGGCCAGTTGCTGCTGCGAGCGCAACAGTTGCTGGCCAAGGGCGAATCCACCACGGCACTCGCCGAATTGCAGCGTCTGTTCGACGCCAGTGACGACTCGCTGGTGTACTCCGCCGGCCGCTTCGTCTCGGCACGACGACTGGCCGCGGAACTGCTGGCGACAGCATCGCCTGAAACGCTGCGGGACTACGAATCACTCTACGGGGCAGCGGCCCGCTCACTGTGGCAGGCAGCGCGGACCAGTCACGATGACGAACTGGCTTGCCAGTTGTGGCGTCGCTATGCCGCTACACAAGCGGGCTTTGACGCAGCCGCGCTGCTGACGCGTCGTTTCTTGGATCGGGGTGACGTTCACGCGGCGCGGCGATTGTGGGCGCAGGTTGAACGGCACCCGGCACACCGGGCCCGGTCACAGGCCATCGCCCCAGGCATGACCGCGATGCTGCGCGAAGTGCCGCCTTTACCGGCGGTCGAACAACGCTATCTCACCGCCGCCGCTGGTCCTCTGCGCGATCTTGAAACAGCGGGATCACCTCCGCTGGCGACTGCCGAATGGACACTACGGTTTGCCGACCTGTTGCCGGCACCCGCTGCCGCGACGGCAATGACAGCGGAGTCGATCCACGCCATGTCCTCGACCAACTCCGTGGCCACGA
>JBGSIP010000735.1:0-2028 GCA_041742495.1 Planctomycetaceae bacterium | reverse complement strand
AACACACATTTGGGAGGCGTACGATTTGTGCATGAACAAGTCCGGGGACAGTCTGGCTGCAGAAGTGGGCAAGAAGCACCCGTTCGACCTGCTGGAACAGGAGACCATGCTCAACCTGGCCCGCACCTTTGCGGTGCTGATGGCTGACTTTCACCGACTGTTCAAAGAGTTCGGCATTTCCGATGCTCAGTACAATGCCCTCCGCATCCTGAGAGGTCAGGGGGAACCAATGCCCGTGTATCACGTCGCCGAGCGCATGATCACGCCTCAGCCCGATATTACTCGTCTGATCGACCGACTGGAGCAGTCTGGCCTGGCTCATCGGCATCGCTGCGAAAATGACCGGCGGGTGATCTACGTTCAACTGACGGATCAAGGGCGAAAGTTGCTGGGGGAACTGGACGAACCGGTGCTGGCTTTGCATCGGCGGCAATTCGGGCACCTGCCTCGGGCGGATCTGACACGCCTGAACGAGCTACTCTTTCGCGCCCGTCAGAGCAGCACGAGCCAGACTATTCCTCCACACTGAGTTTTTTAACCAGACATCTGTTATCACAGATAACGGCCGAACGACCGTTTAAGTTCCACAGTCCCACCAACGAACGGGAGAGCCAAGACCATGCAAACCATCCGCCGCAGCCACGAACGGGGTCACGCCGAACACGGTTGGCTGACCAGTCGGCATACCTTTACCTTTGCCGGATACCACGATCGGCAGCACATGGGCTTCCGGTCATTACGCGTCATGAACGAAGACTGGATCGCGCCCGGTCAGGGTTTCGGCACGCACCCTCACCGTGACATGGAGATCATCACCTACGTCCTGGAAGGGGAACTGGAGCACCGCGACAGCATGGGCAACGGAGCCGTGTTGCGCGCTGGTGATTTTCAGCGAATGACCGCAGGAACGGGCATCGAACACAGCGAATTCAATCCCTCGCCCACGACCCCGGCGCATCTGTATCAGATTTGGCTGTTTCCCGCGGCGAAGGGGCTCACCCCAAGCTACGAGGATCGCTCGATTGCCGTCGGTGACAAGCACAATCGCCTCCTCCTGGTCGCCGCTCCGCAGGGTCGCGACGGCACCCTCGCCATTCAGCAGGACGCCCAGATCTGGCTGGGACAACTGGATGCTGGCTTCCACCTCACGCAGCCGCTGCAGCCTGACCGCCACGCATGGCTGCAGGTACTCAGTGGTTCGATCACGGCGGCAGGAACCCCGCTGTCTGCCGGTGACGCACTCGCGGTGAGCGACATGGACGAGCTGTCGATCGCCGCCACCACAAATGCCGAAGTCCTTCTGTTTGATCTCGCCTGAACGGGCAAGATCCCCGACAGTTCCCTGTTCCCTCTGCAGTTTCCGCCGCGTCCCGCATACGACATGACTGTCAGTTGCCACAGCCTGGTGTCCTCAACCGGCGGACGGAGACTGGCTTCCCTGCCACATTTTCACTCGCCAAGGATGTTCTGATGACTGCTGCACTGCAAGCGCTGGTGTCGATCTTCGGTCGTCTCTGCCTGGTCACCATCTTTCTGATGAGTGCCCTCGGCAACAAGATTCCCAATTTCAATGGGGTGGCCGCCTACATGGGCTCAGCGGGCGTACCGCAGCCACAGGTGCTGCTGGCGGGAGCGATTGCGTTTTTGATCATCGGCGGCGTGACGGTGCTGCTGGGCTGGAAGGCCCGCCTTGGTGCCGGCCTGCTGGCTGTCTTTCTCGTACTGGCGACCTACTACTTTCACGACTTCTGGAATCTGCCGGCCGCTGAGCAACAGAACGAGATGATTCAGTTCATGAAAAACCTCGGCCTGCTCGGGGCGATGCTGCTAATCATGGCCAATGGTCCGGGAGCCGGCAGTCTGGATGGCCGCAAGAAGAAGTCGACTCCCAAAGCCGCGAAACCGGCGAAGACCTGAGTCGGGGCCGGCCCGCGTGCAATCCGGGGTGAGCGGACTTTAATTTTGGCCTATGCCACCACTCACCTACAAATCGTCCGGGGTCGATCTCGAACAGTACGAAGACGCCAT
>JBGSIP010000734.1:0-1928 GCA_041742495.1 Planctomycetaceae bacterium | reverse complement strand
GCGATATGATCCGGCCGAAAACGGTCTCGGTTCGCACCGGGGCGAGCGATCCGTGCGCGACCGAGAAATTCCCCAACGCTCAGCCTCGCGGGGCCGAGCGGCATAGTCTGGAAGAGCGACCATCGCCGACTCCTTTCAGCCACGTTGTGGCGGAAAACCGCCAAAAAGGCAACAGCGTTTCGCCGCGGACGGGACTCACCGGTAATGCGGCGCGAGATCGCTGCGGAGACTCCCCTCTCTCGGCAACCCCACAGGTTTGGAAAAAACCGATCAGTCTCCCCTCCGTGCTCCGCTGCTGCCATGTGCAAGCGACTTTGAACGAGGCCAGCAACGCGAACAGGCCGCGGTCCCCAGCGAGGGAACGCGGCCTGTTGTGAATATCCGATGATCTGCTGCCTCGAGTCTGCCAGCGAGGCTCGTCGCTTCGCGAACGGCGACTTGGACCACGCTTATGGCGTGTTGGACAGCTCGTCGATCTTGTCTTCCAGATCGTCAATCTTGCTGTTGTTCGAAATCGCAAAGCCGGTCGTGACGGCGACGCCGGTCACCAGAGCGATCGTCACCAAGTCGCCGCCCATCGGCTGGCCACGCAGGACCTGCTTGCCAGCGACCAGCACGCCTTCCGAGCGAGCAGCTGGGGGAGCCATCGAGGCTTCCCACACGCGGAACGCAGCCTGGCCTTGAGCGGCATCGGCCACGTACAGACCACTCTTCAGACCGGCGAGGGTGAACTGACCTTCGCTGTTGGCAACCGTCTTGGCGACAACTTCTTCGCCCTGGCGGAACACCACTTCGGCGCCGTCCACAGCATTACCCTGATCGTTGATCACCCGGCCGGTGAAGGCACCTTCGGCATTCAGCATGACGTCCACGGCCACTTCCGAAGCCTGCACCACCTTCGGTGCGACTGGCGGAACAGCCATCAGTTGCTGCGGAACGACGAGGCCCACACACGCGGCGCTCAGGATGGCCTTCTTCCAGAAAGACAGATTCTTCATTCCTGATCCCTTTTCAAAATCCATTTCGCGCCGCGATGGATGCGGCCACCTGTGTTAGTTTCGGCTCGTGAGCACCGCTCACTCCCAGGCCGCGGGGAAGTCCCCGAAATCTTCCAGTGCCTCGCCATTCCGTGTCGGGAATGCGCCCGCAGCATCCAGTCACGTCATCGGCAAGCTGGCACGCTCCGTCACCGTCTTTATCGGCTGGGGGCGAAGGAAACTTTGTTCCGCTCGCCCTGAACACACCAAATGCCCAGGAGACAAACAGTTTTGTAGAGATTCCCACCCCAGCACAGTTCGCAAACGCAAAGCGAGCGAAACTGCGCAAAATGGGACGACGGAATAGGACCGAAGTGGCGTACTTTTCGCCCGTACAGTGACGCAGAGAACCGCATCTTTGACCAATCCGCTGGGAACTGCCGAGTGTCTCCGGACCGCCATGCAAGCGACCTCACCTAGCGATGATGCGCTTTCATCTCGGCGTCGCAGGTCGGCATGGTCCGCTTGAGGAAGACCGAGAACGGCCCCGGCACCTCGCCTTGCTGAATCGCCTGCACGTAGCTGCGCAGCGCGGCAGTACCAGGCTGCGGACCGTGCAGCAGAAAGTGCACCCAGGCCCAGGCCGAGCGGTATTCATCTGCGGTCATGTCGTGAAAACCGTCAATCTGTTCGAGACGCTCAAGGGAATGAATCGTCCCCAGGCGCACTGCCATGCCAATCCGCAGGCGATGCGGGTGCCCGTTCGCCCGTTCCCCGGCCGCCACTTCGTGATAGACGGCGAGCCCTTCATCCAGCCAGATTGGCAAGAAGGGGAGCGCTCCATGCAGCACGGCGTGCGTCCCTTCGTGACGCAGATTCTTGGTCAGATCCCCCTGCCGATGGACGTAAATGCGGCCACAATCGGGCTGCTCCACAAACAGGGCTGGTCGT
>JBGSIP010000733.1:0-2743 GCA_041742495.1 Planctomycetaceae bacterium | reverse complement strand
AATTGCAGCTCGGCTCCCGAACTGATGGGATAGACCTCGGGCAACTGTTCCCCGGTTGCCGGGTTGGTGGCTCGAAACGAACCGGTGGCATCGGACGCCACCCACTGTCCAGCGCGCAAAACCTGACGCATGCTTTCCTCCTTTGTATCGAGCAACTGTTCCGCCGGCAGCGCGGATGACTTGCGCGGAGCGTGGCCGCCACCGAGTTTGAAAAACCTCCGGGCCCCCGCTGAATCAGTGAATCCTGATGGAAGAGCAAGCCCGATTCGCCGTGAATCTTACCTCACTCTTGCCCTGTATGGACCCGTGTGCGTTGAGCCGGCGATCACCCATCGAACGCCAACCATCACCTGCACTGGCGACTCGTCTATTGAAACGTCCAGCCTGCCGGAACCTGCGTCCCCTTGGGCATCACGGCAATGCCGTCACGCACGATGACCTTGCCCGTCGGGCATTCGCGATCGGGACCGCCGGTGCAGATCAACTGGGTGGCTTCCGCCACGCAGCAGTTCTTGTCGATGATGGCTCCGCTGATGACCGAGTTCGCGCCAATCCCCAGCGGGATATCTGTCGGCGCCGCAGCCGACTGGTAGTAGTCGTTGCCAAGGAGTACCGAATCGCGAATCACCGTGTTGCGGCCAATGATGCAGCGCAGCCCGACCACGCTGTTTTCGATCACCGCCCCTTCCTCGACAATACAGCCATCCGCAATCAGCGACTTGCGGACCGTCGCGTGATCGATGCGCGTGGGGGGCAGGAAGCGGGCCCGGGTGTAGATGGGTGCTCCGGGAATGTTGAAGTCGAACGGCGCATCGATCTTCGCCAGGTCCAGATTGCACTCGTAGAACGAACGGATGGTTCCAATGTCTTCCCAGTAACCATCGAACAGATGCACGTGGACGGGATGGTTCTTAATGGCGGTGGGAAACACCTCCTTGCCAAAGTCCTCGTGCGTGGACTGCCGCAACAGGTCCACCAGCAGATCCCGGTCGAACAGATAGATGCCCATGCTGGCAATGCAGTCCCGGCCGCGGGACTGCACTCCCCGTGCGTCGATCCAGGCGGGATCCATACGGACCGTGTCGATTTCCGTGTCGGTCTTGGGCTTTTCCACAAAGCCCAGTACGCGTCCGGCATCATTGAGCTGCATAATGCCGAACGCCCGCGCGGCTTCGCGCGTGACGGGCAGACCGGCAATCGTGGCGGCGGCCCCCGACTTGCGGTGCGTGTCGAGCAACTGCTGGAAATCCATCCGGTACAACTGATCGCCCGACAGAATCGCCACATAGTCCACACCCGACTGCTCGATGTAGCGGATGTTCTTCCGCACGGCGTCGGCGGTCCCCTGATACCAGTCAGACCCTTCAATGGTCTGCTGCGCAGCGAGAATTTCGACGAATCCCCCCGCGAACGAATCGAACGTGTACGTCTGGCGGATGTGACGGTGCAGGCTGACCGAGTTGAATTGCGTCAGCAGGTAAATGCGATTGATGCCGCTGTTGAGGCAGTTGGAAATCGGGATGTCAATCAGTCGGTACTTGCCAGCCAGCGGGACGGCAGGTTTGGACCGCTGCTGCGTCAGCGGAAACAGCCGGGTTCCTTTTCCCCCACCCAGAATGAATCCGATGACGTTCTTCATATTGGTTCCAATCTCGGCTGGGCATCGCGGAGCAAACGGCGAGGCTGGGCCCTCACACCGCGAATCGGCGTCAGCAGCCAACCCTCACAGACAGGACTTGAAGACCATTGAGTCTAGGCAGATCCGCAGCGATTCGCACGTCTGGTGCGGAGATTCCCCGCCTGCCAGCGACACTTCGACGCAACTCAGCCGTGCTCCTCTCCGGAGGGCGGGCCGCCGTCGCGAGCGGGCTGCTCGACCCTTGCTCCGGGAGGGAGATCAGCGGGCGTCAACACCGGACCGGGCGTAGGAAGTGGGGTGCCTGGCCGAGGGCCATTCATCACGCGATCAAGCACGCCGTTGACGAAGGCGACAGACTGGCTGCCGCTGAACCGCCGCGTCACTTCGAGAGCTTCGTTGATGGCCACTTTGGGGGGCGTGTCAAAGAACTTCATTTCGAACACCGCCAGTCGGATCACACTGCGGTCGACCACAGACATGCGCGAGACCGACCAGTTCTCGGCGGCCTCCGCGATGAATGCGTCCACACTCTCCAGGCGTTCGCGTGTCCCCAGATACAGCAGCATCGCCAGCTTGGACAGGTCTGGCTGTGGCAATTGGCGTTCGACCTGCTCGCGCACAACGACAGGGTCGGCCGTCGGATTGACGTCGACCTGATACAGCATCTGGACAGCGACCTCACGGGCGCGGGTACGTTTCGACATGCGTCTTCAGATCATCATTCCAAACCCCGCAGGGGTTGTTCAGTTTCCAGCAGGAGCCGTGTCACAAGCGGCAGGCACAATTGTCATCGACAGTCGTCATCCGCCGCGATTTGTCAGCCATTGTAGATCCCAAGGTGCCACTGCTGGACCAGCCAGCAGTTTTGTAGGTCAGGCTGTGCCTGACGGGCCTTCGCTTCCCCTCACTCCTTGACGCGCCGGCAGTGGCAGCCCGCGTGCGACGATTGCGTCAGGCACAGCCTGACCTACCAAATCCACTCTAGGGTTGGCGGCGTCTGGTACAGCGTGACGTACCTCACGATTCGGCTGTTGTCACCGGCGCGGCGTTACGTCGTCGGAAGTTGACGAAACAGATTGATCATTTCAATCACGGCCAGTGCGG
>JBGSIP010000732.1:0-2200 GCA_041742495.1 Planctomycetaceae bacterium | reverse complement strand
CCGGTCCCGGCGTCGAGGCACAGGATGCGCTCCACCCCCTCGATGGGGCGGCCACCCTGCGAGCGGGGGTCGAAGTCACCGTCGGTATCCACGAAGTCGGGAACGTAAACCTTGCCCCCTGCCACGGCCGGTCCTGCGTCGCCCCATTTCACCGGGGTTCGCCAGAGGACTTTGGCATCGCCGTCCTTGAACTCCGTTCGCACGCCCGTCTCCCGCCAAACCCCGTCGCGTTGTGGCCCCATCCACTGCGGCCAGTCGTCGGCGCGGGCGGCCCCGCTCACCAGAGCCAAACACCCGAGAAACATCTTCGTGGCCATCTTCATGATCACCAGTCGAACCTACAGCGCACGCCGTGTCAACCAACCGCGGGGACGAATCGCGCAAACCGGGAATTTCGCTGTAACAGGCTTTTTGCTCAGAAGTCTGGCTTCCTGTGGTGGGGTCCGGCTTTTTAAAGCTAAATGCCCGAAGTCACAACCCGTTGCGGCATGGACGTGCTTCCGCCACCCGGGGCGTTGCGTAAGACGGGTCTTCCACCTGCGCCTGCGCACCGCAAATTGCCTCGACGACCGGTGTGGGATCGCTACCGTGCCAGCTTCCCAATCAACGACCGTCGGGCTTGTCCAGGCTTTCCCGTTGGGGGAAAAGAAACCCATGATCTCCCCAGATTCCTCCAACCGGCCGCGCCCGTACTCGAGCCTCACTTCCATTTCGCCCGGACTCTTGCCGGTCACCTTGCTCCTCGCCTGCGGCTCGGCCAGCGCGCTGGACCGCACATGGATCGGCGGCAACGTTGATTGGGCGGACGGCGGCTCGACCGCGAATTGGAATCCGGCCGACGAGCCGGACGCCGACGACACCGCGATCTTCAATACGGCGAACGGGGTCAATCTCGGGAGCAACAATACTGTTCTCGCACTGACAATGTCCGCGGGCATCGACTTGTTCACGGCCAAGTTCGATTTGACCGTGGATGGTCTGGTGCAGCTCTCCGGATCGAGCACCAATTTGTTTGTGGGGGACGCGAATTCGCTGCTGTTGGCGGATGCGATCACCATCAACAGCCTGGCGGATCTGGAACTGGACGGCGGAACGATTCAGGTGATTGAGGAGACCGGCAACGGTGCGCTGGATATCAATGTGGACGGAGAGCTGGCGGGGCACGGTGTGGTCAGCATGACGGATGCCTTGGCGGGGACCACGACGTTGATCGTGAATGACGGATTTATTTCGGCGCGGAGAGCCCCGCTGATCATCTTCGGTGCGCCGCAGGTGGGTACCCTGGCCATCAACGCGACGGATGCGGATGCGCGGATCGATCTCGACGGAGCCGCCGAAGCAGGCGCGGTTACTGTCTCGCGAAACCAGACGCTCGATATCAACCTCCCGCTGTCCGACATTTTCAATGGCTCCATGGTGATGGCGCAGGACTCCGTGCTCGACAGCTCGTCGGCCTGGATCCTCGGGGCCTTCGCCATCATCGACATCGACAACGGCGCCGTAGCGAGCATTCCCGCCGTTCCCGCCGGCACTTCAACGATTGCCGGCTCATCCTTTTCCCAGAACAGCGGCACGATCAACGTCGTCGACGCCGATGGCACGCTGCAGTTCAACGCCCCCTTCACGATGAACGGCGGCGCGCTCGTCAACAACGGCCTCGTGGTTTTCAACTCATCGACAACGATCGGCGCCGCGGCCAATTTCTCGATGCCGGCGACCACCTCGAGCCTCACGGTCGCCGCCAACCGCACCGTCACCATCAATCAGGCCAACTTCAATCTCGATGGGTCGAATGCGGCCACGAACGTGATCACCCTCGACAACAACGCCGTGCTGACGATCAACACGGGCGACTACGACACCGACTCCGCGACCAATGCCTTCGATGGCACGGTCAACCTCGCGAATGCCACGATCGACATCAGCGTGAGCGACGCTGAATTCGTCATGGACGGCACGCTGAACTCCAGCGCGTCGGGCAGCGATCAGAGCCTCTGGACGGGCGACTCCCTCGACATCGGCAACGACGCCGGAGCCCTCGACGCCAACGTCAACATTGCGGGCTCGCAGCCCACGCAGTTTGGCTCGCAGGTCGATTTCAACTCGGACGCGGATGTGGACGTGGCCGATGGAGCCACGGCCCACTTCCTATCCGGGGTCAATTTCAGCTCGGTCAACGGCGGCAACAACGCCCAGTTCA
>JBGSIP010000731.1:0-8924 GCA_041742495.1 Planctomycetaceae bacterium | reverse complement strand
GCTGCTGGCTCCCATCGCGGGATCTCTTGCTGATCGCTATCCCAAGCGACAGGTGATTGTGTGGTGCAAGTTCGCCGAAATCGTCCTGATGGCGGTCAGTTGCCTTGCGTTCCTGTGGGGCGAAATCTGGACGCTGATGATACTTATTTTCTGCATGGGGGCCCAAAGCGCCCTGTTCTCTCCGGCCAAGATGGGGGCCCTGCCAGAGAATCTGGAACCCCGGCACCTGCCCAACGGCAATGGCATCTTTGGCATGGTGACCATTGTCGCCTGCGCGCTGGGCTTTGTGGCGGGCTACCAACTGTATGGTGCCACGCATAATGACGCGTTCGAGCTGGTGAGCATCTGGCCGGCCTTTGCCGCGCTCGTCGGTGTGGCCGTCATTGGTTTTGTCGTCAGCCTGTTTGTGCAATCGGGCCCGGCCGGCAATCCCCAGCGAGCGCTGGTCACCAATCCCGTGTTGGAATTTGGTCCCAGTCTGCGCGTGCTGTTTGGCAATCGCGACTGGACGCATGCGGCTTTGGGGATTGGGTTTTTCTATTTCGTGGCGCTGATGGCCCAAATGGATATCGACCCACTCGGTATGGATTCACTCGGCCTGAAGAAAGCGGACGTCGGCATGCTGGGGGGACTCCTGGTGTTGGGGGTCGGCCTGGGAGGCGTGGTGGCGGGAATCTGTTCTGGCGGACAGATTCGCATGGGCATGGTGCCGATTGGCGCGGCAGGCATCGCCGTGGCCTGTCTGGCGCTGGGGGTCGTGGGCGCCCGCGACGGGGACAATTTTGCGGAGTATACGCCCGTGGGCTGGGCCCTGTTCGCGCTGGGTCTCGTCTCCGGGTTCTTCTATATCCCGCTGGAAACGTATCTGCAGCAGCGCACGCCACTGGCTATTCGCGGATCGGTGTTGGCGGCGACCAACGCACTTGTCAACGCGTTCATGCTCCTGGCCACCGGGGCGTTCTATCTGGCGCGTGACGTTGCCGCGCTGTCGCCGGCACAGGTCTTTACCGGCCTCGCGGTGATGACGCTGGCCGTGGCCGTGTACTCGCTGATGATCCTGCCGCAGTCGTTCTTTCGGTTTCTAGGCTGGTGCTGGCTGACGATGTTTTACCGCATCCGCGTACATGGCCTGGAGAAGATTCCGCTCGACGGCCCGGTGGTCCTCACGCCGAACCATGTCTCCTGGCTGGATGGGATGGTGTTGACCGCCTTTGCCCCACGTCATGTGCGGTTCATGGTCTATGCCAACTTTGCGAACAAGCCCTGGATTCGCTGGCTGTCGGAACTGATGGGTGTCATTCCCGTGAGTTCGCAAGGGGGGCCCAAGGCCCTGCTGCGCTCGCTGGAGGCGGCCACCGAAGCCCTGCACCGCGGGGAGGCGATTGGCATTTTCCCCGAAGGGCAGATCACCCGCACGGGGCGCCTGCAGACGTTTCAAAAAGGGATCACGCGCATCCTCAAAGGGACGTCAGCGCCCGTTTTGCCAGTGTATCTGGCGGGGCTGTGGGGAAGCATTTTCAGTTATCGCGGTCAACTGTTGTGGCGCTGGCCGCAGTCGTTCCGCTCGCGGGTGGATATTGTGATTGGCGATCCGCTGCAGGAGGTCACCGCCAGTGGAGAACTCGCCCACGCGGTGGCTGACCTGGGGGCCATCGCCTGTCAGCTCCGCCGCCGAGAATATCGGCTGCCGGTCCGGGCGTTTGTCCGCCAATGTCGCCGCAATCTGTTTCGCCGCAAAGTCGCCGATTCTGCCGGCACTGAACTGACGGGCGGCAAGCTGCTGGCCGCCACAATGGCGATGGCCCGCGTCCTGCGCCGCACGGTGCTGGCTCCCGACGAGAAAATTGTGGGCATCCTGCTGCCGCCGTCCGTGGGAGGCACGCTGGCCAACACGGCGGTGGCGCTGCTGGGCCGGACCTCGGCCAATTTGAACTACACGCTGTCGGACGACGTGATGCAGTACTGCGTGAAAACGGCTGGCATTCGCCACGTCCTCACCAGTCGCAAGTTTCTGGAGAAGAAACCGGTCACCATCGATGCCGAACTGGTCTTCCTCGAAGATCTCAAGGAAGCCATCACCGCGCAAGATCGCAACCTGTCGGCAGCCATGTCGTATCTGCTCCCCGCTCGCCTCATCGAATGGTGCTGGGGTCTGCACCGGCTCAAGCAGGATGACATCGCGACAGTCATCTTTACGTCCGGATCAACGGGAGAACCCAAGGGGGTCATGCTGTCGCATTTGAACATTGCCAGCAATGTCGAAGCCGTCGATCAACTGTATCGGCTGACCCGGCAGGACACGTTGATTGGCGTGTTGCCGTTCTTCCATTCCTTCGGTTACACGATCTCCCTGTGGGTGCCACTGACCGGCGATGCAGCGGGGGCCTATCACTTCAATCCACTCGATGGTCGACAGATTGGCAAGCTGGCCGAGAAGTATCGCGGCACTGTCTTGTTGGCGACGCCGACGTTCCTGCGGTCGTACCTCAAACGCATCACACGTGAGCAGTTCGCCCACATGCGACTGATGGTGGTGGGTGCCGAGCAACTGACGGCCGATCTCGCCAACGAAGCCGAACAGCAGTTTGGTGTGCGGCCCCTGGAAGGCTACGGAGCGACTGAGCTGTCGCCGCTGGTTTCAGCCAATCAACATGATGTGACCACGCCCCACACGGTACAGGTGGGGAATCGTGCGGGGACCGTTGGTCAGCCCGTGTTTGGCGTGCGGGTGCAAGTTCGCGATCCCGATACTGGTGCCGTGCGCGGCCTGAACGAAGAAGGGCTGTTGTGGGTGGCTGGACTGAACGTCATGCAGGGTTATTTGAATCAGCCCGAGAAATCCGCGGCGGCCTTGCAGAACGGCTGGTACAACACCGGCGACTTTGCCCGCATCGACGCCGATGGGTTCATCACCATTACGGGACGACAAAGCCGCTTCTCCAAAATCGGTGGAGAGATGGTGCCGCACCTCAAGATTGAAGAGCACGTGCTGCAGGAGATCGCCGTACGCCGGTCATCACTCCCCAAATCGCCCGGCGAAGAAAATGCTGCCGATGAACAGGCCTTGAGTGCCGCGGTGACCGCTGTGCCCGATGCCAAACGGGGCGAGCGACTGGTCGTGCTGCTCAAGGACTGCCCGTGTCAGCCCGATGAACTGATTGAGGCCTTGAGTCAGGCCGGCCTGCCTAACCTGTGGATTCCCTCGGCGGACAGTTTCTTCGCGGTGGACAAAATCCCGGTGCTGGGAACTGGCAAGCTCGATCTGCGCGCGTTGAAAGATCTGGCGCTGAACCTGACGAGCGAACCGGCGTCGACGATGTAACGGGCTCGCCATCGTTATCGTGGCGGACTGAACGCCGTTTCGCCTGCCTCCTGTCGCGCCCTGCCCGCTCACCGCCTCTGCCCGCGACACGCCAGCCGTCTGCCGTGCAATGGTCCGCAGGCTCACGACGCGGGAACTCAATTCCTGGGACTCGCTGCGCAGTCGTCGCATCGACAAAACTCGCCGCAGCGTTGACCTTCACGCTGGCAAACTGCACAGTGAAGCTCACCCTGCCTGCATCGTTTGTCGCGCGTGGCGATTGCTAGCCACCGACGCTCCGCCCGTGACCCGCCTGCCACCCATCGTCCGCAAAGTGAATCTATGCGCCACGCTGATCTTTGTTGTGCCCTCCTGGCGTTCGTATTTGGATTGTCGTGTGTGGACCCGGTGTCCGCTGCGCGTCCCAACGTCATTGTGATTCTCGTCGACGACATGGGATTCAGCGACATCGGCTGCTACGGCGGCGAGATCGCCACGCCAAATCTCGATGCGCTGGCTGCCAACGGAGTTCGTTTCACGCAGTTCTACAACACCGGCCGCTGCTGCCCGACGCGGGCTTCGCTGCTGACCGGGCTGTATCCCCATCAGGCAGGTGTGGGGCACATGACCGATGCAAAACGGGATGCCGCCGGCAACGTCCTGCCCGGCTATCAGGGTCGGCTGAACGAACACTGTGTCACGATGGGGCAAGTGATGCAGTCAGCCGGTTACCACACGGGCATGGTTGGCAAGTGGCATGTGGGGCACGACGCCGGTGTCCGTCCCATTGACCGTGGATTCGTGAATTCACTCAATGCCGCCGCAGGTGGCTTCTACTATGCGAATACCCCCAAGGCCGACCTGTTCTTCAATGGCGAAAAGGTCAGTTCGCTTGCCAACTCACCCGTTCCCGCCGACTGGTACAGCACCGATCTGTGGACCGATTTCGGCCTGCAGTTCATCGACAACGCACTGGCCGCGGACAAGCCCTTCTTTTTATATCTGGCCCACAACGCGCCACACTTCCCGCTGCAGGCTCCGCAAGCGGATATCGATCGCTACCGCGGCAAATTCAAGGCGGGCTGGGACAAGCTGCGCGACGCCCGTTATGCCCGACAGATTGACATGGGGCTCATCGACGCCAGTTGGCCATTGACGCCACGGCCGGAAGCCATTCCCGCCTGGGACAGCCTGGAGCCCGACGTTCAGGATCGCTATGACCATCTCATGGCGATCTTTGCGGCCACGCTCGATCGCGTCGATCAAAGCATCGGCCGACTGGTCGATCACCTGCGCGCGACGAAGCAACTGGACAACACATTGATCCTGTTCATGAGCGACAACGGCGGCAACGCCGAAGCCGGCGTGCCCGGTCGATTTGTTGGTGACGTGCTGGGGGATCGCAATTCAACCGTGTTTGTCGGACAGTGCTGGGCGCATCTGGAGAACACCCCCTTCCGGCTGTACAAGCACTACAACCACGAAGGAGGCATCGCCACGCCGCTGGTCGCCCACTGGCCGGCCGGCATCCCCCAGGACCGCCGCGGACAATGGGAACGGCAGCCCGGTCACCTGATCGACATCATGGCCACCTGTGTCGATGTGGCCGATGCCACGTATCCGGCGGAATTGAATGGTCAGGCCATCACGCCGCTGGAAGGGGTCAGTCTGGTTCCCGCACTGGCCGGCCGCGATCTGCAGCGGAGCAACCCGTTGTTCTTCGAACACGAAGGGAACGCTGCGATCCGCCGCGGCGATTGGAAGCTTGTGCGGGAAGGGGCTAGCGGGCCTTGGGAATTGTTCAATCTCCAGACGGACCGAACGGAACAGGTCGATCTCAGTGGGTCGCAGCCGCAGTTGGTGCAGGAACTCGAAGCCGAATGGCTGGCCTGGGCGGATCGGGCGCAGGTCCTCAATCAGACGGATGCCGCTGCCAAACCGGGGGCCAAGCGACCCGGTGCCAAACAGGGGGCCGGCAAAGGCAAGGCCGCCCCATCGCGACCGAATGCCAACCGGAAACAACCCGCAGAAGCACTCGCGGAGTGAAACTTAACCGCGTTAGTTTTACGCAGTCTGTTCCGCAAACGGCTGATGGACTCTGCCTTCAGCCAATCCATATTGAGAGTTCTTTCGGGAGCGTTCGCAATGCAGAACTGCTGGCAGTTGACAGTTACGGTCATGTGTGGGCTGGCACTGATGAATGTAGCCGCGAGCGCGGCGCCTCCCTCTGCGGCAGACGCCGCGGCGCGGGATCTCACGTCGCCTCTGGGTGAAGCACACGTCTACAAGACAGTGGCCGATCGCCAGTTAAAACTGTGGGTCATGCGACCTGCCGCAGACCAGGCACCAGGACCACGTCCGGCGATTGTCTTTTTTCATGGCGGCGGTTGGCGCAATGGCACGGCGACGCAGTTCAACCTGCAGGGGGACTATCTGACCCGTCGTGGCATGGTGGTGGTGCAGGTGCAGTACCGCCTGCTGACGGCCGGAGAAGTGGTGCCAGCCAACGCCTGTCTCGATGCCAGGTCCGCGATGCGCTATGTGCGAGCCCATGCCGGGGAACTGGGCATCGATCCCGAACGGATTGCAGCCGGCGGTGGCTTGGCAGGCGGACATCTGGCTGCCTACGTGGGTATGGTCGACGGAGTGGACGAAGCGACCGACGACACCGCCGTTTCGTGTCGCCCCGCCGCGATGGTACTGTTCAATCCCGCGCTGCTGCACGGGGAAGAGCCGCGTCGAACGAGTGAGGACGCAGGGACCCAGTTTCAAGCCATCTCTCCGTTCATGCACGTGTCGGCGGGCGATGCTCCCGGGCTGATTCTGGTGGGGTCGGAGGACAAAATTCTGCTGCCGGCCAAAGTCGCTGAGTTTCAAGCCAAGTGCGAGGCGGCAGGGGTACGCATGGACGCAGTCATCTATCCCGGCGAAGAACACAGCTTCTTCGGTCTTGCCAAGTCCGCGGATCGCTTCTTTGACACGGTCACAGAAATGGATCGGTTTCTCGGCTCTTTGGGCTGGCTGGAAGGCCCCCCGACGTTGACACGCGACGACGTCGCCGCCTACTCCGCCGAACTCAAGCAGGGCGCACGAGCCAAGCCTGCCAAGAAATCCGCCCCAGCCAAGCCGGACCCCCCGCCGCAATAGCTGGCTGGCTCATGCCGACCGTCGCCGCAGAGATTGTCTGGCTGAAGTTTGCACTCTTCGTCCTGCGCTTGCCGCGCACAGTGCCGCCGCGTTCCCACTGCCATCACCGCCGCCGACCGCACCCGGGATCTCTCCATGCTGCTCCGCCTGCTGCCTTGCCTGATAGTTGCGTTTTGCCTGTGGCTGGCTTCGCCGTCGCCATTGAGTGCGGCGGACGAATTGGAAGACCTGTCGACGCAGGCCTCCGCAGGGCTCGCACGGGCCTGCCGGTATTACTACGACCACGTAGCGCTGCACGGCGGATATGTCTATTACTATTCGCTCGACTTGCAGACCCGCTGGGGTGAAGGAGCGGCGACACCGACCCAGATCTGGGTGCAACCCCCGGGAACACCGACCGTCGGCCGCGCCTACCTAGCCGCATACGCGGCCACGCAAGACGCTTTCTATCTGCAAGCGGCCACGGCCGCAGCGGAAGCGCTGATGTTTGGTCAGCTCAACAGCGGCTGCTGGGAACATGCGATCGACTGGGATCCCCGCGGGAGCCGTACGGGGGACTATCGAAACGGTCAAGGCAGCGGCAAAAAGCACTCGACGCTGGACGACAATTCCAGCCAGGCCGCGCTCTTGTTTCTCATGGAGTGCGATCGGGCACACGGATTTCAGCACGCCCGCCTGCACGAGGCTGCCCAGTTCGGATTGACGGCTCTCTTGGCCGCCCAGTTTCCCAATGGGGGCTTCCCGCAAATCTGGGAAGGGCCAGTCGCCGCGCATCCCGTTCAGGCTGCTTCGTATCCCGACTACAACTGGCGCACCGAGCACCGGGAAAAGGAATACTGGCATCACTACACGCTGAACGATCAACTCTGCGGTGACGTCCTGCAGACGCTGCTGGCCGCGGTCGAAATTTATGACGACGCCCGCGCAGGGGCTGCCATTCGTCGGCTGGGGGACTTCTTGTTGCTCGCCCAGATGCCCGAACCGCAGCCAGCGTGGGCCCAGCAATACAACGTCGATATGCACCCAGCTTGGGCCCGTAAGTTCGAGCCGCCAGCGATCACTGGCAGTGAGTCGCAGGATGCGGTGCGCACCCTGCTCGCCATTTCCCGCCACACCGGTGAAACCCGCTATCTTGCGCCAGTTCCCCGCGCCTTGGCCTACTTGAAATCCTGTGAACTCCCTTCGGGAAAACTGGCCCGGTTCTACGAACTGCAAAGCAATCGTCCGCTGTATATGACCCGTGACTATCAGCTCACTTACAGCGATGATGACCTGCCCACACACTATGGTTTTGTGATTGATCACAAACTTGACCAACTGAATGAGGAATATGCACAGACGGTCGCCGGCACATGGCAGCCGCGTCGACCCAAGTCGGCCAAGTCGCTGGCCAAGGAAGTTCGCAGCACGCTCTCGGAGCTCGATGATCAAGGCCGCTGGATCAGTGTGGTCGCAGGGGGCCGCATCACCGGGCAACCCAAGTTCGGCGATGTGCGCGAATATCTCTCCAGCGCGGTCTTCGCTCAGAATGTCGCGCGCCTGTCGGACTTTCTGGCTGCGATGCGTCGCGAAGCCAATCGGTAGGTCGGTCGCCACGTCCCACCTCGCGGGCCGGCGGAGTACCTGCGGTCCGCCGTTGTGTACCACCTCAACCGTTGCGGCGGCGGTATCGACGACACACAGCCGTTGGTCGGCGGGCTGGCATCTGCGTATGATTGGCCCCGCGCTGCGGACCTTGGCGGCACCAAGACGAATGGTTCATCCGCGTCTATTTGTCAGCCATCGTCGATTGCAGGGTGCCACGGCTGGCTCGTCCAGCTGTCGGGGTTTTGTATCTCAGGCGGTGTCTGAGCTGACCTGGCTATCGGAAACGATGACATTCAGGCGTAGCAAGGATTCAAGTCGTGTTCGGGGCAGGCTCACGGCGGTCCCTCGCTCCCACGGCTGGACCAGCCAGCGGTGGCACCCCACGTGAACCTGACGATGCAGGACACTTAAAGTAAGACCGACCACTACGGCAATCTGCGCCAGACACTGCACGCGCGGGCCGCCACGCGTGGGCAACTGCACCGGGAAGGGTGAATTGTGCAACCGTATGTAATCACGATTGTGTTGTTGACACTCAGCAACGTCTTCATGACGTTTGCGTGGTATGCGCATCTGAAATCGCTGTCCGACAAACCCTGGTTTGTCGCCGCTCTCGTCAGTTGGGGCATCGCGCTGCTGGAATATCTGTTGCAGGTGCCCGCCAATCGCACCGGACATACGGTGATGTCCGTTGGACAGCTCAAAATCCTGCAGGAAGTCATCACGCTGTCGGTCTTCGTACCGTTCGCGTGGGGCTACCTGCGCGAGCCGGTCAAGCTGGACTATCTGTGGGCCGGACTGTGCATGCTGGGCGCGGTGTTCTTCATGTTCCGTGAGAAGCTGTTCCCCGGATAGCCCGTGGACCGCACCGCGCAAGCAGCCCGTGGCC
>JBGSIP010000730.1:0-5763 GCA_041742495.1 Planctomycetaceae bacterium | reverse complement strand
GGTGGTGAGATTCAGTAGCTTCTCTGCTGGTGGCGTGAACCGTCGTACGCCCAGGTCTGGCCCCAGCATGACGATTGGCAGCTGCGCGCTGCCGATGAGGTTCACAAGATCGTCGTTGACGCGGTGTAATTCCGTGTTCCGGTTGTTCAGTTCGTCGTTGACGATCGCCAGCTCTTCGTTGCTTGACTGGATCTCCTCTTTGGATGTTTCCAGTTCCTCGTTCGTGCTTTGCAGTTCCTCGTTCGCCGACCGCACTTCCTCATTCGCCGATTGCAACTCTTCGTTGGCAGCGTCCTGCTGTTCGATCACCGCCTGCAGATACTCACGGGTGACGGCCAGCTCTCGTTCCAGGTGCACGATTTCGCTGGAGCGAACCTCCTGACCCGGGGCCGGCTTTGTGGACGGCCGACTCCCCCCCGCTTCAGTGACTCCCGACTCCTGATCGTGGATTGCCTCGAACAGGATGAGAAAGCCGCTCTCTGCGGCACCGCCGTGTCCATGGAGGGGAATGACCTCGATGGCAACTTCGCGCGTGCCGCCATTCGACTTGACGCGCAGTCCCTCCTCACGCACGGTGGTCCTCAGCTGGTCCGCGCGCACGATGGCGGCGCGAACCGCAACGGGCAGACCTTCGCGAAGCATCTTGAGCAGGTTCAGGCTGGCTTTGCCCGGGGCAGGAGCCATGTACGGCCCTGTATCGCCGCGGTACTGCAGAATGTCCATGTCGGCCGAGACGAGCACGCCGGGTGGAGCAAATCGGGCCAGCAGAACACGGTCTGCGTGGTGGGGCAGGTCCGCCATATCTCGCGACCGTCGTGTGAGTGGCACGAACGCAGCTGGCGATGTCCCGCCGGATGGCTGCGCAAACTGGCAATGCCCCGTAACCGAGCCCGCCTTCTTGAGATAGATTTTGTGTTTGGGGTCCTCGGCTTCGAACAGATCGCGGTAGCCTCCGATTGTTTCCGCTCCCCCCAGCCACAAGTTGCCCGTAGGCTTAAGAGCATAATGCAGCATCGGCATGATCCGTTTCTGCAGCAACGGCTCAAGATAGATGAGCAAATTACGACAGCTGATCAGGTCGATGCGCGAGAACGGAGGGTCGGCCAGCACGTTGTGCCGTGAGAAGACGCAACAGTCGCGGATCGATTTCGCGATACGGTAGTGGCCGTCGACCTCGGTAAAGAACCGTTGCAGGCGTTCTGGCGACACGTCCTGGGCAATGTCTTTGGAGTAGCTCCCCGCTCGGGCCTTCTCGATGCTCACAGCGTTCAGGTCGCTGGCGAAAAGCTGGAACCGCACAGAACTGCCAGCTGCCTCGGCCACCTCCGTAAACGCCATCGCGAGCGAATACGCTTCCTGGCCGGTGGAACAGCCGAGCGTCCACAGCCGTACTGGTTCCTGATTGGAGTGTTGCTTCAACAGGCGTGGAAACACCGTCCGCTTGAGCGCTTCGAACGACTCGGGATCGCGGAAGAAACTGGTGACGCTGATCAGAATGTCTTGATAAAGTGCGTCAACCTCGGCTGGTGTCTTCCGCAGGTATCCCACGTAATCTTTCAGCGAATCCAACTTCTGAAAGACCATGCGGCGGGTGACGCGACGGTACAGCGTGTTGAACTTGTAGCCGGTGAAATCGACGCCCGTCGCCTGGTACAGAAGTTGAACGACGTGGGAAAGATCCGGCTGATCGTCTGACTCGCGTTCTGCGGGCAGTGGCACGACAAGGGGATGTTGATACGGGTGCCGTCCAATACGAACGATCTCCTCGGCGATCCGGTCAGGAGGCAGAATGAAGTCCACGCATCCCGAGGCGATGGCGCTGTGCGGCATCCCTTCCTGTTGGGCACTGTGGTCCTGAGCGAAGGTGATTCCCCCCTCTGCCTTGATCGCTTCCAGGCCAAGGGTGCCATCGGTACCGGTTCCGGAAAGAACGACCCCGATCGCCTGGTGCCCTTGCTCTCGAGCGAGCGAGCGAAAAAACTGATCGATTGGGTAGTGAGCGCCGTGGCCCTCTCGTGGCAAAAGCTGCAAGGCCCCCTTGGCGATATTCATGCTCCGGTCGGGCGGGATCACATAAATGTGGTTGGGCTCGACGTGGGCTTCGTTTACGACCTCCAAGACGAGCATCGTCGTTGCGCGCGTCAAAATCTCCGACAATGCGCTCGAGTGCGAAGGGGCCAAGTGCTGTACAAGCACGAACGCCATGCCGGTGTCTGGCGGCAGCGCCTGGAGCAATTGCGTAAATGCCTCAAGTCCCCCCGCCGAGGCTCCGACCGCGACGATCGGAAACGTTGCACGAAAGTCCGGTTCCTCCGGCGCTTGAACAGTCGGCACGGGCAAGTCAGCGGGGCCGCTTGGCATGGAACATTGTCCTTCGACGACCCCTGAGTGCGGGAAATACCGCAGTTGCCTGTCACGGCTCTGAACGCGAAAGCGGGCTGAACGTCTGGCCTACTTTACGGGCACTGCCGACATAAAGCAGGTTAAACACGGTCAACCGGACCAAGGCGCTTTGACCGGAGAGTGAGGTCGAAGTGAGTAGTACCACATCGTGCGGTCGGTTAATACGCGTTGGTGATCAGTGACGATGTTGCGCCCGATGACCACGCAGGCCGTCACACGAGCAATTGCACGCTCGGATCTCGCCAAACCGGCAGGCTCTGCCGATCGGTTCCGATGACTTACAAATGACACCATGCCTGTGACTCAATGTGGGCACCGCGAATGGCTCCGCGGCTGATCGTGCAAACAGTCGCACATTACAAACGAATGTGCGTCACAACCGCGCGCCCAAGGGGCCTCGGGTCGCTTGTGCATCAGCCGAGCGCGCGACAGTGCGATTCGTGCCCCGACTGTTCACGCCGACCTCCGCTGGTAATGCTTCAACAGTCCGCCCAGCCGGAATTGACACGTGATGCTGCAGATGGGCACCAGCGGGCCGCCTACCGCGGCCTTCATTGGCGGGGCCACGCCCCAGGCGGAGATTGTGGGAGACAGCAGCGGGGCGCAGTTGTCACTGGACAGCACACTGGCGCGAGGTCCCGGGCATGTGATTCGTGAAGTCAGCACGCCGACGTATGCCGCGCAGGGCTTGCAGACTCCGCCGCACCAGTCGGATTCGATTTACAATCCGTGGCAACAGGCACAGACCCGGTTCAACGACACGCTGGGGGTCACCAGTGAGCACAACAGCCACTCCGCCGGCCGCGCGCATGGATATTCCTCTACGGAATCGCAGACCGAGGTCTACACGTCCAATGTGACCAGCAGCACCGCCGCCGGGGCGGAAACGCCGCCGGCAGTGGTGGCCTTCGTGGCGGCGGGACATCCGGACGCGGACTTCATTGGCAATGATCCGCCAAATGATGGCAACACGTACGTCCCCCTTGACGGGAACGACGCCGGCGCGACGCTGTGGATCATCGACAACAACGGCAACGGCATCCGTGATCGCGATGAACAGAACGGGCCGCCGAATGGTAGTGTGCCCGGCGCGCCGGTACCGAAGATCCCTGGTGTTCAGCCAACAACGTATCCCGACGACTTCGTGGGGCCAATCCAGCCGGACACCGAACGCCCGCCGCCGAAGGTCAATCCGGGCACGCCGGACAGTCTGAACGAGGATGGCACCATGAATGTGGTGCTCGAAGGGAATGGGAACAGCTTAGGAACTGCCGATGGCACGCGAGACGACGGGCGAGACTACGATACCGCTGAGGAGTTCCAGAATCAGCTGCCTGACGGGTATTCATTGAAATACATCGGCGGAGGCAGTTTGAGCCAAGAGAGAGCTTACAGAAAAGGCACGCTCGGCCCGCTCGACCGGAAGGGACACTATGCGATCCGCGACGCAGACGGCAACGTCATTGGGGTCTACGACAGTGGCAGCGGGCTGTTCTACGCGATCACCCACGACGATGAAGGCCAGACCCGAATTCTGGAAGTTCCTGGGTCTGCACTCATCGAGTGGACAAATGTGTTTGGTCATAGCGACTACGACTCCTTCATGGAATCGAGGTTCGAAAACTATACGAAACAAAAAGGTAGCGTTCCGGCTGATCCCAAAGGGGACGGTCACGACTACGACGCCCTGAAAGCGGCGGGCAAGGTGCAAATCCTTTTGTTCTTGTCCCATATTGCCAAGGAGGGCGCGAAAGAAATCGTGCTGAACGTCGCCACAGGCGGCCTGGGAAGATTGGTCGGATTTCTTGGCGACGCGGTGGAAGTGGTGTATCGTAATGGCAAGTGGTTCAAGCGCGTCAAGAACACCAGCGGACAGCTCGACGAGATCGAGCTCACCCCCGAGCAATCGAAAGAACTTCGGGAGGCACTCGAGCGGAATGTTGCGCCAGGCAGCGGAATCATCCGTGGTGGAAACAAAAGTCGAGTCGTCTTCGACGGGATGGAAGTTCGGGGCGTAAAGGACTTATCCCATGTAAGCGATAGCACTCTAAAGCAAATGGCGAAGGATGGATTTGCGGCTAAAGACATTAACGGAAGGTCATTACAGTTGCATCACATTGACCAGGATCCAGCCGGTCCGCTAGTCGAGATCCCAGATCTCCGACACAAGATCAGCAACGAGATTCAGCATCCCCTTGGGAATGCCCCGGGGGTCGGACTGACCGCCGAACAGAGAGCGGAGTTTGATGCTTGGCGAATAAATTATTGGAAGGCTCGCGCAGAGGAAGAATTGGCGCGGAGAGGCATAGCCCCATGAACCAAGAACTGATCGCTCGACTGACGGACAAATTATCAGAATCGCCACTTCTTCGTGCTGACTCGTTGCCAAGTGCAGCAGAGATTGACGTTGCTTCAGACAAAATTGGCGTTCCGTTTTCGTCTGGCTATCGTGATTTTCTTCTCACGTTCGGAGCGGCAATGGTAGGAGCATATCCAATTTACGGATTGCGTCCGGTAGCGGTTATGGGAGACGATTCGTGGTCAGTCGTCGCAATGACGAAGCAGTTTCGAGAGGAGAATGTCCCGGAAGCGAAAGGATGGGTAATTATTTCAAGTGACCATGCAGGGAATCCCGTGGGAATGGATCGAGATGGGGCAATCTGGATTCACGACCATGACTTTGGGGGTGTCACTCGTGTGGCGAGCACCTTTGAGGAATATTTGCTCGTACGGTGTTTAGGGTTGAAAAATACCTGATTGCGATGACGGACGCCTAGCTTCGCTTTGACTGGCCTCTTCGCTAAGCGATTGGTGAGAAAGCATTTTGTCGACAAGGGGTTCAGCCGGGATAGGCCAATCTGGGCGTTATTTTGGTTGAGCCACCTGCCTTCCTCGTTCGCTAACCATTCGTGACATGTCATCGAGGCAATATGTATTGCCATCGCTGGCGATTCTTTGCAGCCGTGTGTGAGCGAGGGCGAACCGTCGCATAAGATACGCAACGGAGGCAGTGCCACCATCTGGAAGGGGGCGGCCATGGCGCCTGTCAGGGAAATCACCAAGGGTTCTTTGATTCTTGAATCCGAAACAGTAGTCGTCTTGTTCCCACGCCCCTAGGAACTCCGGATGGCTCGGCGGAGTCGATTGATGCGAGGGTCGGCCGAGCGTATGTCGAAGTTCGGCGTGAAGTCAGCACGCCAACGTATGCCGCGCATGGTTTGCAGGCTCCGCCGCACCAGTCGGATTCGATTTACAATCCGTGGCAGCAGGCGCAGACCCGGTTCAACGACACGCTGGGGGTCACGAGTGAGCACAACAGCCACTCCGCCGGCCGCGCGCATGGGTATTCGTCCGCCGAGT
>JBGSIP010000729.1:0-2414 GCA_041742495.1 Planctomycetaceae bacterium | reverse complement strand
TGGAGTATGACACCGAGGCCACGCGGCTCATTGTCACGCGTGCTCCGCTGCAATGGACGGGCATTCTTGATCGCATCGACCGCAGTCAGCACACCCTGGAACTGCTGACCCGAGACGGCACGCGCAACGTGCTGCAAGTCTCTGACGACTGCGAAGTCACCATCGGTTTGTCGTTGGCCCGGTTTGATGACCTGCGGCTCGCCGACACGCTCGAAGTGCTCGCCGAGAGCCCAATGGTTCCAGCCACCCCCGTCAGCAATCCACCCTCATCGGCCGCAGAGGCTCCCGGCGAGTCGGTGAACGTGACGAATGCTGAGACCACCATGGATCCCGCCGCGCCCACTGCCAGCGCGCCCACTGACCCTGCCGTTGTTAGTGCGACGGGCACGAACACGGACGCCGCGCCTGCCGCCCACGCCCGGCTGATCGATGCGATTCGGCCCGTCCGCAATGACCGTTGGGCGCTGATCGTGGGGAACGAGGCCTATCGCGATCCTTTTCTGACGCTACTCCCCTTTGCCGCTGACAGCGCCGAACGTGTGAATCAAGCGCTTCTGGATCGCTATGCCTTCAATCCCGATCGCGCGCTGTTGCTGACGGACGCCCCGCTGCAGAAATGGCGCGATGCCTTGCAGCGCACGTGTGAACTCGCCAGCAGTCAAACTCAGGTGATCGTGTATGTCTGCGCGCATGCGTACGTCACATCTGATGAACGTGTGGTGCTCGCGGGGACCGACTTCGCCTGGGATCAGCCCACCCAGACCGGTTTACCGCTGGCGTGGATTCTGGAACGCATGGAAGCCTGTCCCGCGCAATCCAAATTGCTGCTGCTGGACTGCACACACAGCGGCAGTGCGCGTGATCTGGAGCGTCAGCCTGCCGGCGAAGGATTGCTGCGTGGTCTCGAACAGGCAGGCCCCAGTGTCCAGGTCATTGTGTCCACGGCGAATGGCCAGCGCGGCCAGCGCATGCCGGGCACCGGATACACGTTGTTTGCCGACGCCGTAGCGATTGCGTTCTCCGGCCCCGCCGACCGGGATTTCGATCTGCAGATCACCGCCGATGAGTTGTTTCCGGAACTGGAACAACTCATGCAGTTGGCGCCAAAGTCCCCCGGCACCGATCAGCAGCCCTGGCGACGCCTGCCCTGAGGCAGCCAGCAGTTTGGACTTGAAGCGGACACGCGTGGGGTGACGAATTGTCACTCAGTTCCCGTTGATTGACCACGCTTTGTCGACGGTGGAGTTGTGCGGCGTGGACTGGCCTTTGTTGTCGCCAGGCGGCAAGCCGGCCTGCTTTGCCGTTGGCGTCTCGGCCGCGGATTAACGAGGCCAGCATGGTATTATTCACTGTCAGGTGCGTGCCAGACCGAACGGGATTCAGGCTGGTGGAAAGTTTTGACAATCATTTCCGAAACCTGTCAGTCACACCACAGCCGCCGGGGCTGAATGTCGAAGAACAGGTTGACGCGGGCAACATGTCGGGGACATCGCCCACAATTTGCACGCATCAGGTGATCGTCAGCCAGTGACTTCCGGCCACAGACGCCGGGCCGGCTGACCAGGGGCAGCGCTTGCCCGCGGCAGGACAACAGCAAGCAGGGGGGTGATGCCTGGTGAGCACACACCGTACGGCTTGCACAAATCGATCCGCGCCACTCGCGCGGTGATGCAACGTCTCTCTGGACTCTGCCTATCAAGGTTCCGGTGCCCATTGTGTCTGCGTCAAGCTGCGTTGACTCAGACGCCTAGAGTGCGCCGAGCGGATGTTCTGACTCCTCTTCTGGACAGAAACGGCCTCGGTCTGCCTGCGGGCAGAACCGACTGGCAGAAACAGTTCCGGAAGAGGAGTCGGACTCTGCCTCCCACCACGCGGAGACAGAGGACTCCGGAGGATCGTAGCGGTCCCTGCCGCGTACAGCCTGTTCAATCAGCGCCGGTGTGCCATCTCGTTCTTCGGCTCAACCGCCCATTGTGAGCCGAACGTACAGTGTGGCTTCCGCACTAAGTCGTCCCCGCTGCCCGTCGCCTGCCTACTGGGCGTGCGGATGCGCCTGCTCGTAAGTGGACTTCAGACGCGCCGTGCTCACGTGGGTGTAAATCTGCGTCGTCGTGAGGCTTTTGTGTCCCAGCAGCTCCTGGACGGCCCGCAAATCGGCACCGCCATCGAGCAGGTGTGTGGCGAAACTGTGTCGCAGCGTGTGCGGGCTGGTCTTGGTATTCAGCCCCAGTTGCAGAATGTATTTGTCCAGCATCCGCGCCACGCTGCGCGTAGTGAGCCGCGTGCCAAACTTGTTTTGAAACATGGCGTCGCGATGCGCGGGAGTCGCCACCACTTTGCGCAACGGCACCCAGGCCCGCAGGGCCCGGTCCGCAAACGAACCGATCGGAGCGATGCGCTCTTTGCGTCCTTTG
>JBGSIP010000728.1:0-5318 GCA_041742495.1 Planctomycetaceae bacterium | reverse complement strand
AATGGCCGGGACAGGGCTCCGACGCACGGCAGAGGAAGGGGCTGTTCTCAGTCTGCATAAGATCGCGGCAGAGGCCGTCGGTCTGCAATGGTTGGCGACCCAAATCAACCCGGAACGCCGCAGAGGGGGGAGCCCGTCGGGGTTGCGCAGAAATTGTCAGCCCGGATGGGGCGAGTTGCGAGTGGAACACCCGGCGGTGACTGGAAGAACAGGAAGCCCAGGCGAATTCTGACGGCAGTACCCAAGGACGCCGCTTCGCGTGCCAGAAACGACGGTTCCGATATAGTCCTCTCGGGACGCGCGCCTGACCCTGAGCCGAGCGCTGCCCCGGGCGAACAACAGATGAGACGTCTGGTCCCGGTCAGCCGTCGTCGCCGGCGGTCTTCGTCCTCGGCATCTCACCTCGTCACTTGTGTCACCCCGTCACTCGTGGCCCTGACTGATCCGTATCTTTGTCCCACCTGACTGAGGAAGCCGGCCGCGTCTGTGATTCTGGTCATCGATAACTACGACAGTTTTGTTCACAACCTCGCGCGCTCGCTGGTCGAGCTCTCGGCCGTCGTCCGTGTCGTGCGCAACGACGAACTGACAGTGGCTGAAATCCGGGCCTCCCAACCGGCGGCAATTGTGATTTCACCGGGGCCCGGCAATCCGCAATCGGCGGGGGTCTGCCTGGAGGTTGTGCGGGAACTGGGGGCCGATATCCCGCTGTTGGGTGTTTGTCTGGGGCATCAGGTCATTGGCGAAGCGTATGGCGGGCAGGTGGTTCGCAGTCCGGAACCGCTGCACGGTTCCCCCTCGTCCATTTTCCACGAGGGGGAACCTCTGTTTGAAGGCCTCCCCTCCCCGTTCGCCGCGGGTCGTTACCACTCGCTGGTTGTCGCGCGGGAGACGCTGCCGCCGTCACTGAAAGTCATCGCCGTCACGCTGCCGAGCCGTCCTTCTCTCACCCCTGCTGCCGAGGACTCCGCGCCCAATCGTCTGGCCGATCATGGGGCGATCATCATGGCCCTGCGACATGAACGCTATCGGGTGTACGGCGTCCAGTTTCACCCGGAGTCCATCCTGACTCCGCTGGGGAGCCAGTTGTTGCAGAATTTTCTCTCGGCGACCTGCAGGTGACCGAAAACAGGTCGGAGAAGCACCGCATAATCGAAAAACAAAGGGGAAAACACGGCAGCAGTGTTCATGGGGGTGTGATCGCATGAGCACTGGTTTGCGGGGTACGGACGACCTCCAAAGGGCGGCGGCGGCAGCCATTCCAAAAAAAATCTAGGGGTTGTAGGGGTCGAAGTGCGTGGTTTTCCGACAAGATCGTTACGACCCTAACTCGAAGCAATAAAGGCATCTTCCGCCCCCCTGTTCCCTCACAGGCGGCTTCCAATCCGGCCCGATAACAGACCTTGTCGACCGCGAGCACCGTCTGCAGTTGATTGACGCCGCCCGCTCCGATGTCCAGAATCTCGGCCGCTCCGACCATCGGTCGAGAGTCATGGACCGACTCAGTTGCGAACTTTAAGGATTGGCGATGCGAGCAAACGCCTGGGCAGGTTCGATCGTGCTGGTCATGATCGCTCTATTGCCTGCTGCTGTGCGAGGTGGAGAAGCCTCTGGGGTCTGGCGTTCAGACTACAAGGCGGCTCTGGAAGAAGCGAAACGCGACGACAAACTCATGTTGTTGCACTTCCACGCACACTGGTGCGGCCCCTGCCAGCAGATGGAGCGGACGGTTCTCAATACCAGCCGCGTCTCCGCCGAACTGTCCAACCGCGTCATCGCGGTGAAGATCGACGTCGACGCTCATCCCGAACTGCGCGATCAGTTTGGCATCCAGTCGATGCCCACGGACCTGTTTGTGGACAGCAGCGAACGCATCCTGACCCCTTCGGTCGGCAAACGCACGGAAGACGAATATATCGCCCTGCTGACGGAAGTCGGCACCCGCTTCGAAAACACCAAGCGGATTCGACTGCTGCGGAGCATGGCCGGGCGGGACTTGGCACCCAAGGTGGAGCATCATGTCGCGGGCTTTCGACCCAGTGAAGTCGTGAACGCCGCGATGGACGGATATTGCCCGGTGACGCTGCGAAAGACGCGCGACTGGGTCGAAGGGACGAGTGAGTTCCAAAGCGAGTATCAGGGGGTCACGTTCTTCCTCACCAGTGCGGAAAACAAAGTCGCCTTCGAAGCCGATCCCAGCCGGTACGTGCCGCGGCTGCTGGGCTGCGACCCGGTTGCGATGTGGGAATCGGATCGCGCGGTGGCGGGGACGACGGACTTTGGAGCCTTCTACAACGGCGAGCTGTACTTGTTTGTTACTCGCGAAAACCGGGACCTCTTCAAGGTCGATCCCGAGCGTTACGCCCGCCTGCGTCACGTACGGGCCGAAGACATCGAATTCCACACCGTGTTTCGCTAAGCGGCATCCCGCTGGGGGACGTTCTGCTCAGTCAACGTGGCTGTCGCCAACGTTCGATGATGGGTAGCGTTTCGTAGCCGGCGAACGATTGGCGATGGATGTGGGGCGAAATTGGAACTGAGCGGTCGCGGGCGCGAAGTGGTTTCGGTGCCATCTAGGGCACGGCCGGTGCCGTCTGCCCTGCAGGTCGTTTCGAAGCGAGTGACGTTCCGGGTTGACAGATTGTTCCGCGGGCGGGGTCACGAATCAGCCGATTCCGTTGAATCAGGCTTGACTGCCTTCGGGATTGTGAGGCATAGTTTCGGTGTCCTTGATGCAGACGTCTGCCGGTCTGCCATCTCAACTGCAACGAGAGCTGGCCTTCACTGTGCTAGCCTTCACTGTGCTCGCCTTCTCTGTGTTGGCCTTTACTGTTCTCGCCTTTACTGTGCTGCCCTAACTGGCGTTGTCCCGATGTTGTGTTGACGCAAGCGGATCGAGGTTGCGATTTGCCACATTGCGAGGCACGGAGTCGTGGCGGTGCTGAGGCGTCCGGCCGGCGAACGATCGGAGCTTGGGCGTTCGCTGTCCCGCAGACGGTGTTTCGCAGACAGTGGATCGCAGACAGTGTTTCGGAGAGTTTGTCCGGGCACAGGTAGACTGCTGACGAGATCTTTCGACGGAACCGCTGACTGGATTGACCGGTGCCAGCGACGCCAAACAGATACGTCCTGTAAAAATTTTGAATCGCTGCGGTGGAATCGCAACCCCTGAGATTGACACTCGGCTCGGGTTGGGTTACACCGAGATGAACGCACACATGTTCGGCGAGGAGAGACCCTTTCCACGGGTCGACTGTCCTTCGCTGAAGTTGACAGTGAGTGCTGGTTTATCGGCCTGATTGATTCTCCCAAGACGGGAATCTCAGTCGACTCTGGCCGACAGAATCGCTGCCCCGCAGGGAGTGCGGGCGGGCATCGTTCTGTTCCCCGATGCGGCATCGGCGACGGTAAACCGGTCTTTGTTTTCCCAGTTCCGGGTAGTTCCGAATCCTTGGGAGGCTCCTCTTGGCAGGGGCTCCATCCGCCGGTTGTGCGGGTGTTCGTGAACCATTTGGTCTGGTCTTCTCCCCGCGCAGCTTCGCGCTGTTGCAGGGTTGAAGTCTGATGGTGTCAGAGTCCCCTTGGCGGCAGGCGGCTGTCCGGCGAAATATCGCGACGACCACTGCTGAACCGGGTGATATTCCCTGCCCCATTGGATGCGTGATTACGGTTGGAACTCGTGATTGCGGTCACACGTGGTTGTGGCAGCGGCGGATCGAAGGGGACTCATTATCTCCGGAGAGACTCCGCGGACGACCAACACCAGCGACTCTCCTGTGGACTACTCCGCTGGCAACGGATGCCTTGTCCGAACAGGGAGGCCCGTTCAACGTTGTCCTCAGGGGAACTGGAGCGGCAAGTCGGTCATGCCCGTGCAATGCGCTGTCGCGGCGCAGGGGCGCTTGTGTGATCGACGGGCTCACGAATGGCTGCGGTCCGTTAACCGTTGCTATCCGGTAGCCAGGAGAGTTGAGCGTACTCCGGCCAGTTGCAGTCCGGTGCGAACGCGCGTGAGCGATTCCCTTCCGGCAGGCACGAGGTTGGCAAACACGGAATCTGGCAAGCACGATCAGCGACCGCGGTAGCAGGCACAGTCTTCGACAGCAGATTTTCGAGGGGCATCAGCGTTCGAGGGGGATATCTCCTGCCCAAGTCGGATGCAACCACTGTCGCGGAGAAGTTTCTGGTAGTGCCGCCAACATCATCGGTGGCGGCAAACCTTCTCGCTCTGAAGTGCGTCGACTCTGACAGTGAACGACCGGCACCTTAGCCGCCCGTTGAACAATCAAACCAGAAGCAATTGGGGGTGCCACAGGCTTCGCCCAGGATCGTATTTTGCCAGTGCCATATTTTGCGGGGTGAGAGCCACACTGGCAGAGCCAATGGCTCCCAGGCTGTTGCTGTTCTTGCATCGTTCAACAAGCAGTTCGCGGGCCTCAAATCGATTGGCCCGAAACAGACCACTTTGGCGCGACAAACGTGCCGACCGCGGCGGATCCACACATCGTGGACACACCGTCAGCGACTTGAATTTGGAGAGTATGCAGCGTGACGGAAAGTACAGCTTCGACTACGAGTACCCGACGCAAGGGCGTTGGAACACGTCGCCGAAACAACGAGGAATCTCGGATGGCTGATCAGAATGGGGCGGAAGACTCTTTCGGCATGGGGATCGACATGGGCGATGCCAGCGGTTCCGGTTCTCCGGGAGAGTCCCCTAAGCCGCGGCGTCGGACGCGCAAACCAAAGCCTTCGGACGGGCCAGCCCGTTCCTCGGACCGCTCCTCCGAATCGGTCGGGGTCGAGTCCCCCGTTAGCTCCGCACCCGTAGCTGCCTCACCGCGGCATGAATCCACGAGCAATGCCAGTGCCAGTGCCAGTGACGAGTCCGGTGGCGGCAGCGGTGGTGGGGCCGTAAGTTCCGGCAGCGGTTCGAGCGGCGAAGGTGGCTTGAATGATGACGGACGAAACAAGAAGCGTCGCCGTCGCCGTCGTCGTAAGGGCCCTGGCGAAGGGACCACCTTTCACGCCCCGCACCAGCATCAAGGTGGTGGCGGCGGAAGCACCGGCGGTCCGCGGCATCAGCCCCGCAATCAGAATCAGCGGCGCGATTTTGGTCGCCGACGTGGCCCGGGCCAAGGGGGCCAAGGTGGCCAGGGTGGTCATCAGCCGAGCAACTTCGGCGGGAACAGCCAAAGCTATCGCAGTCGCCCGCAGCGCGATCCCAATCCGCCCGCGGCGATGGAGCCAGGCTCTGTCGAGTCGATGGAAGGTGTGCTCGAACTGCACCCCAAGGGCTACGGTTTTCTGCGGAGTGC
>JBGSIP010000727.1:0-3294 GCA_041742495.1 Planctomycetaceae bacterium | reverse complement strand
TGTGGTGTTTTGGCAACACCGTGGCCGACCCGCTGCCACCTGGCGACACAGCCGCAACCCGGCACACACCGCGCAATCGGTACGGTCGGTGGCATTCCAGGCAGTTCCGGCAGATTTTGCCGTTCTCGAACGCCGTTTGCTCTGTGCCTTGGGGACGATTGAGGGGCCACACATGCGTTGAGGCTTGCGTCTCGCCAGCGACTTCTCTTTTTCACTGCCATCTAAGGAACTGCTGATCATGTTCAACAAGACTGCCGACAAGAAAGCTTCTGCGAAGCCGGCTCCCGCCTCTGCTCCAGCCGCGAGCGCCAAAGCCGCCCCGAGTCCTCTCGCGGCCGCTCCAGAAATGAAGCCAGAGCCCAAGCCGGCCGTCGTCGCGGAGTCCAACACCATCGGGAAGGGGACGGTGATTGAAGGCAACGTGCGCACCGATGGCAATCTGACGATCGCCGGCACGGTGAAGGGAGATGTCACCACCAAGGAAAACCTCGTGGTGGCTCGCGATGCCGTCGTCGAAGGCAATATCAACGCGGGGAACGCCGAGATTGCGGGCCGCGTGAAGGGGACCGTGCAGGTCTCCGGTCTGCTGATCATCAAGGCCACTTGCGTCGTGGATGGCGACGTGATGACGAAAGATCTGAATGTCGAATCCGGCTCGACGTTCAACGGTCGCTTCCAGGTCGGCGTGGCGAGTTCGTCCGCCGTCAACAACGTGTTCGACGACGCGTAGTTCCGCCGTTGTGAGATTGCTCAGGTGTCGTTCGTGAAGTCGCGTTTCAAAGTGTCGATTTCAACAGCGCTGCCGGCCCGTTCGTCGAGCCGTCGGAATGGCCAACGGTAGCGCGACAGACAAGCTATGGCGTTGTCAGGTGTAAAGGGTTCACATGATTCTTCGCGGTGTCGCAGCAGGTTCATCAGGGTTGTGGCCAGCCGAAACCACGCTGCATGTGGAACTGTCGTCACTTCGTGAGCAGGCCACGCAGTTGAGTACGCGGCTGAGCAAGGCGGCCGACGAATTGGCCGGTCGCGGGCATTTGTCCGACGTCGGCATGCTGGCTGACCTCGCCCAGTATCGGGAACAGTTTCTGGCTGTGGTGGAGATGGTGACCAAGCAGACACGCCAGACGCATCCGCAACTGGCCGGCAGTTCGCTCACGTCGCTGGGCCAGATTGATCGTGTGCTGGAGGATCATCAGCGCCGCCGCTCGGCTTTGAGTGTGATTGACGAGCTGTGTCTGCTGGAAGCGGTCGGCGTGGCGGAGTTCGAGCCGCTGGCGTCAACGCAGCGAGAAGCTCGCCGAATTCAACAGCAAATGCTTGGCAGCAGTGGAGCATGGCCCGCCGATGTCGATGCGAGACTCAAGGATTTCTCCGCTTTGATGACCATGGTCAACGAGTCCAGCGAACTCACCGACACCGACTGGAATGTTTGTTACGACCGCGTTTGCGCCGCCTTTGGCCGAGAGATGGGGACCGCAGCCGCTCGCGGACGTCTGCAGACGCATCTGGCGAATTTGACGTAGTGCGGCTGAGTCCCCCGCAGCCTGAACACAGGATCGGCTGTGCCGGCGAACGCGGAGAGTTTGTTCTGACCCCGATCGATGCAGGAGTGTTGTCATGAGTTCGGCGCGCTACAAGACCCTGACCAGCTATCTGCCGGGAATGGCGTCCATCGTGAATTCGTTTCATTCGCCGGACGTGCAGATGAACGTCTTTCGCCTGCTCGTCGATGCGCTCGACGACAAGAAAGAGGGGGACGTTCTGAGCCAGCGACGCGCCCCGCCACCCGCCGAGCGCCGCAACGGCGACGAAGTGCTGCACGAACTCGTCGAGGGTGGGAGCATTCACATGGAAAGCGCTCTCGACTGACCGCTGGGTGCGGGCACAACGAACGACCCGCGAAACATGTCTGTTGGTGACTTAACCCTCGATTGGAACCTGGAATGGCGCTGGTGCCGGACAATCAGCCACAGCTGTCGCAGGCGTCACGCGATGCCGGTCTCAGTAGCGGTCTGTCTGATCTGGCAGCGAACAGCGCCGCCGGTGCAGGTGTGACGCCATCGCCCTTGGACACGCTGACAGACGCGATTGCTCCGGCGTGGCGGTTGGCGCAAGCGCTGGCGGTCGAACTACGGCGACTTGCCGCTCAGTTGGCAACTGGAGAACTGCCGACGGACGGAGCGGCGCAGCGGGGTATCGGCAACTTCTCATCAGTGCAGCAGGGGTTGGCGAGCCAGCTACGACAGATCACGTTCCATCAATTGGGATCGACACTGGCGATGTCTCCGGTGGTCGACTTGCACACCCTGGAGCGCTCGACACACGAACTTCGGCAGCGTCGCGCGGCGCTCGAGCGACTTGAATTGCTGACATCCAGTCCCGAGGTGACTCCGTTTGCCTTTGACGATGCGCCCTCCTGGCGGCGCGCGTGTGAGGAACTGCGCACGCGGCTGGCCACATCATCGCTGAGTGATTCACTGCCGGAGACTACCGCGATTCTCGTGCATGCACACCCGGTGTGCTGCATTGGCAGTGTGGTCCCGACGCCCCAGTTTTGCGAGGAGGCCGTCGGTCCCGCGTCGCTCTCCGATCTCACCTGGCTGTCGCTTGATGCTCACAAGGTGTCGGGGTCGCCATGCGACGAACTTCCCTCGTGCGCGGCGGCAGAGATTCCCGCTGCGGATACTCTCGCCGCAGAGACCACCGCGCTTGCGAGCCGATCTGAGGTGACGGCCGCCCATCCGTCGACCGGGAGTGTGTTCGACGATTTGCCGCTCACGCCACGCGTGTTTGTCGATCATCCCCGGGCGGGCCGCGCGGCTGGTCAGACTGATAGCCCGCTCATACCTGACAACCCGCTCAAACTCGGACCCGGTACCGGAGCGATGCGGGCTGCGGACGATGATGTGCTGCTGGAAGACTCAGTCCTCGGTTTCGAGCTGGCGGAGCTTCCCGCCCTGTCGCGCGGGGAGCGCACCGAGACCACCTCGGCACGACCGTCCCCGTCGCCTCCATCCGCACTGGAAATGAGCGAGCCAGTTCCCCTGACCGTCTATAGCGTCGCCGAAACGTTGTCTGACATGGGGCAGGCTCAGCGCCCGCTTGGTGGTCTCACTCAGTCGATTCAGGATGCCGCGCGGGCGGCGCTGAGTCTGCGGGGTGCCGCCCGGCGGGAACGTGTGGAAGCGCTGGTCTGGCTGTTGCTGGCTGATCCGCGGCGACTGCCACTGGCCTACCATCTGGTGTCGCTGGCAGAGCGGTCGTCCGCTCCCACGCAGACCCCGCCGGCCTGGC
>JBGSIP010000726.1:0-4424 GCA_041742495.1 Planctomycetaceae bacterium | reverse complement strand
ATGCGATCGCGGGTCGCCTGAGACACCGTGACCGGTTCCCCGAGTACGAGGGTGAGGATCTGGTGGGCAGCGGCGATTTCCGCCAGGCGTTCGTCGGCGTCCGTGTTGCCTTCGGTTTCGGAGAGCACCACAGCATCGATTTCAGCCACGTGCTCGGCAGGAAGCAGATTATCGAGATATTCCGCGATGAGGTTGGCGTCGGCGGATTCGGAATCAATCGCGGGGGCCGAGAGGCGGCGGCGACGCACCACTTCGCGCAATCGCTCAATGAGTTGTTGCGCCTGCGGGCTCTTTTGAATGGCCTGGCCAATCTCTTGCGTATGGTGCGCGTCGAGCACGTCGTCGAGGTAGGCGATCAGGGTGCGGAGCGTCAGTCGCATGGGATGTCTCTGCCGGCCGTCGAATGGGCATGTGGGCGGCGGCTCGCGAGGAGCCCGCTGCAGGCTGCACACTCGTGTTGACGAAGTGTGCGTACCATGCCCTGTTAGTGGCGCAACGGCCCGCGTTTCGTACAACAAACCGGGGAAAATTGAGAATTCACCCGGCTCTGACAGCCCCGGTCGCCGGTGTGAGGCGATTCCAACGCGCGGCGAGGACGGGGGTTACCGCGGCGGGACCGGGTCGGTAACAGAGTCTGGATCGTCACGCAGAGCGCTGACGAGGACGATGGCCACGAGCATCAAGCCCGCCGCACACCAGTACGGGCGAAAACGTTCGACATTGTCGAACAGGCCAATTCCAGCGACGGGACCGGCGATGCGGGAAAGGGCCGAGATGCTTTGACCCAGGCCGAGCGTTTCTCCCTGTTCGTGGGCCGAGACTGCTCGCGAGAGCAGCGACTGCAGGGAAGGCGTGACGGCCGAGAAGCCGAAGACGACCAACGGGAGAGTCGCGACGACGGTCCAGATGCTGGTCGACATGGCGGCTGCGCCCAGCAGCAGCAGGGCCACAGCCAAAGTGGTTGTGCCAAGGCGGGCCATGGTGTATTCGGAATAGCGGGCCAGCATGGGGCGAATCACGGCTCCCTGAAAAATCGCGAGCAACAGTCCAATCACACCAAACACCAGAAAGTTGGCGCGTTCGGACAAGCCAAGTGCCGCAGTCAACAGCGCCAGTGTGCTTTCAAACTGGGCGAACGCGAACACGGTGACGAAAGTGGCCAGCAGCGTGTTGCGCAGCCGGGGGCGGGCAAGGGCGCGGTTCAACATGCTCCAGTCTAGCCAACTGCGATGGGCCCCGGCCTGCGGTGTGGGGGGACGGGTTTCGGGCAGACGGACCCACGCAAACACAAACGCGGCCACGGACAGCAGGGCTGCCACAATGCCAGGCCAGGCGCTGGGGGGAGCGTGAGGATCGCTGCTGACGAACGCAGCGCCGATCAACGGGCCAAACGTGAAGCCGATGCCAAATGCCGCCCCGACCAACGCCATGCCTTGTGCGCGTCGCTCGGGGGGTGTGATATCGGCAATGACGGCCTGGGCGGTGGGAATGGTGGCTCCGGCGATCCCACCCAGGATGCGGGCCACAAACAGCCAGAACACCGCCGATTGACCCAGCCAGAGTTGATCGGGAGGAAGCTGGCTGGCAAAGCCAAACAGCGCGTAGCAGCCAGCCGTGGAGAGCAGCCCAAACAGAAGGACCGGCCGACGGCCAATGACATCGGACACGCGGCCCCACACCGGGGCAAACACAAACTGCATGGCCGAGAACGCTGCCATCAGCAGGCCGAGCGTCAAGCGCGAGGCGTGGAAATATTCTCCGTAGCGGGGCAGGAGGGGGAGCACGATGGCGAACCCCAGCAGATCGATACAAATCGTGGCGAACACGGCCAGACGAATCCCGCGTTCCGATCGCTCCGCCACGTTGTCACTCCCAGGTGGAAAACGGGGGCACTCCCCGGTTGAAACGGCCTCCCGACGGTGCAGGACTCGGGTCATCCCGTTGCGCAGGATATCGACCCGCGGCGATTCCTGAAGGGAGGCGGGGCAATTTCGCAGTGAGCAGGCGGTGTATTTGGCGGTCTGAGCGGACCTCAGACTGCGATTCGGCCTTCCACGTGCCGGTTCTTCCGGCTGGAGAGTGTGCTCGGCAGGGTTGTGGTCGGTTGTCTGGCCACCAGGTACTTGCCGTCATTCGCCCGCCGACGGAGAGCCGAAACGAACCTAAGGGGATTCACATGACAAGACTGAGGGGCGGAGCGCTTTCGCCGCTTGGGCTGCACGCGGGGAAAGACCGGTCGCCATGAGTTCTGCCGTGCTCAACAAGACGCCAGCCACCGGCGGGATGCCCGCCGAGTTGCGGGACCGCGAACGATCTGTGTCGGCCGGACTGGTGGGCGGCGCCACAGCGGGGGCTGCTCCGACAATGAATACGCGTGAGCACCTGTTTGAACTGATTTCCGGTCTGGCCGGGACCGTGGGGCACGCGATCAGTGAGATCGAAGAGGTCAACGCGCAGACCAAGCTGCTGTCGCTGAATGCCCGAATCGAAGCCGCGCGGGCAGGGGGGACCACCGGGGCGGCGTTCGGGATTGTGGCGGAAGAGATCCAAGGGTTGTCCGCCAACACCACCGAAGTGGCTGCGCGACTGTCGCTGCAAACGCGGCAGAAGATCGAAGAAGTCAAATCGGCGATCGAGCAAATCACTCGCGATGCTCAGGGGTTGCGCCTGTCCGATCTGGCGCTGACCAACATCGATCTGATTGACCGCAATCTTTACGAACGCTCCTGCGACGTGCGGTGGTGGGCGACCGATTCGAGCGTTGTGCAGGCATTGACAACGGGCAACCCCGACGATGCCCGCTTTGCCGGCGAGCGGCTGGGAATCATCCTCAATGCGTACACGGTGTATCTCGACCTGGTGTTGTGCAATCAGGCGGGGGTGGTGATCGCCAACGGTCGGCCCGATCGCTATCACTCGCGTGACACGTCACAAGCGGGGGCGGAGTGGTTCCGCTCGGCGATGTCGACGACGTCGGGGAACGAGTTCGGATTTGAATCGGTCCACGCCTCGCCGCTCGTCAACGGGCAGTCCGTGTTGGCGTATTCCTGTACGGTGCGAATGCAAGGGAACGCCGGCCGGCCGACGCTGGGAGTGCTGGGCATCCTGTTTAACTGGGATGCCCTGGGGCAGCACATTGTCGAGCATGTCCCGTTGGCCGATGCGGATCGCGCGCAAACCCGCTGCCTGATTGTGGACCATCGCGGCATCATTCTGGCAGACTCCGAACCGCAGTGGCGGGGGCGTCGTTTCGATGATGCGGACCTCGCGCGGGTGCTGAAGTCCAAGAAGGGGTTTCATCGCACGACGTACAACCAGCGTCCTGCGATTCTGGCTTACGCTCCAGCACCGGGGTTTGAGACGTACTCCACCGGGTGGACGTCGATCGTTGTGCAGACGCTGGCGCAATAGTGGTCTGCCGATCACTGTTTGTGGGGCACCGTCACGGGCACTCGAGCATGGCGTCAGGCACAGCCTGACCGACAAATCCCCTTACGGCTGGACGAGCCGGTCGTGGCACCCTGCGATCTACGATGACTGAAAAAGAGCGGTGGACGAAGTTGTAGGTCAGGCTGTGCCTGACGCCGTCGCGCCATCGGGTCGCTGAGTGAGTCAGCTCCCCATCGACGAGTGAGCGAGGCTTCTCAAACATCTCCGTGACTCTGTGGCTCCGTGAGATCATCTGTCCTGCCGCGAACGGCACTGTTCACGAGCCCGCCGTAGTCCGACGTTGAATGCAGAGTGCGCGTGACCCGCTTGGTTCGTTCCTTGATGGTTCTCACGGAGTCACAGAGCCACGGAGAAAGACTCAGTCGTCAGTGGATCAGGCTGTACCCGACGATTGAGGTGCCAAGGGCTGTCCGACGATCGAGTCGGGTTTGACACTCGCGTCAGGCACGGCCTGACCTACAAATCGCGTCACTGCTGGACGAGCCGGTCGTGGCACCCGGGCGACCTAGGCTGCCTGGCATTTTGTGGCAGACGAACAAAAGGGCGACCCGGCCTGGGCCCGGTAGAGTTCGCTGGCTGCCCTCACTATGCTATAGCCCCGTTGAACAGCCACAACTTGCAGCATGCACGGGTGCCATTGGGCTTCGTCAGTGCCGCATGTCGCACCGTGACAACCACTCTGGCAGAGTCAGTAGCGCTCAGGTTGTTGTTGCGAGGGCCTTGTGAAACAGGCTGCCTTTAACGCAGAGAATTGAGGCGGGATCGACTTCGGGCGGCAACGAAGTCCAACTTCCGGTCAGCGAATCGGACCAGTGGACGTCAGCGGCGCATTGGGCAAGACAGCGTGTGGTCAGATGAAGTGTGCGGTGCGATGAGTGGTGAGAGAGCGAGCGGGATCGTCGCGCCAGCCGGGGCTGTCCAGAGGCCGACCCGCGTTGCCGTAATCGGTGCGGCGGGACAGTTGGGACGGGCAT
>JBGSIP010000725.1:0-1821 GCA_041742495.1 Planctomycetaceae bacterium | reverse complement strand
GGGATAGTGACGGCAACCTCGTCGGCGCCCAGCACCGGCCCAGCCGCGAAATCCGGGCGTACCACCATCTCCCCGGCGTGGATCGTTGTGCTGGTTGTGCGTCCCACCGCTGCGTCCAGATCTGCTTCTGTGAGCGCCAACGACGCCAGTCTGCCGTCAAGGCGCGCCTCACCAATAGTTAGGTCGTCGCGCTGGATAACGTGGCCGGGCGGGATGTCCCTGGCTGCGATGAGGATGGGCGCTGTATCCGTGGCGCTCCGCCATAGGAGCAGCCCGCCAGCCAGAGAAACCACTACTAACAGGATGCCTGTCAGCATCCTGGGATCTACCCGAACCGGAAGCGTCACACCGGTGCGGCCCCGCACGCCGGGCACAGCTGCCATCGCTCTGTCTCCTGCGTCTGTCATTCACGGCTGGGGCGAACCGAGGCAAGAGAATGCCATAAGATCGATGGCGATAGACGGCGCCTGGAGGCGTTTCGCCCGGAATGTTGCGTTCCCAGCGAGATTTTACTCCGCAGTGAAGGAAATCTTGCCGCCGTTTTGCGTTGGTTAACCCCGTTCGAATTTTCAGGAACAAGATCCTGTCGGCGGCATTGAATCCCGCCGGCCGGCTCGCACGGAACGGCCTCCTACCGGCTCCAGCGATGTCGCCGATCCGCGTAGATCCAGCAGACGAGTTTGAGATTAGTCTGCCCGACAGAGTCGTGAGGTGTCGCGGATCGACGGTGCGTCCGCTAAGCTTCGCGTCCCGAATCGCCTGGAGGGGTGTCCTGATGGCCTGGGTGCGCACAATCGAACCTGACGATGCTGATGGTGAATTGCTCGACGTTTATCGTGAAATCTCTGGCGAAGACCATCCTCAGCGAATGGCGAACGTTCTCAAGTCAACCAGCCTGAGGCCACGCACCTTGCGGGCTGTGATGGGTTTGAACGACGCGGTGAATTTCAAGAACCACGATTCGGGCGTGACCCGTCTACAACGCGAGATGGTAGCCGCGGTCGTATCAGCCACGCTGGAGTGCCGCTACTGAGCGAATGCCCACGCCGAAATGGCGCACCGTGCCGGTGCAACAGTGGAACTGGCTCAGAGCCTGAAGGCAAATTACCGCACGGCCGACATCGCACCGGCAGAGATGGCGATGCTGGAATTTGCTGAACTGCTCACCGTTCAGCCTTCCAATGTGCGGGAGTCCGATATCGAGACGCTGCGGGACCACGGGTGGACAGACGCGGACATCGTCGACATCGTGCACCAGACTGCGTTGTTCAACTACATGACGCGGGTCGCTGACGGGCTTGGAATCGAGATCGAGTCCTTCATGGAAGAGGTAGAGGCTCGAGACCTGGCAGTGGTGGACACCAGTCGTTGGGGGCGCGGCAACCAGCCGGGCTGATGCATTCCCTCGATCACTACGTCTGCCCCGCGAGCGTCACTCAGACTTCGTTTCCCGCCCGGCCGCGAGTTTGGCGGGCGGCTAACAGACTTCGCGCTGGTCTTTACTCGGTGACGGGGGTCGCTGAGTTCGTCGTGATCTCCGCCGTGTAATGAACGTGGGGCCGTTGAAATGGCCACGTGCTGGGGGACCGAATGGTCAGTCTCGTCGATCGGCAAGGCAACGTCATTGCGCAGGCAGAGTTGTGCGCAACAGGTGAGGAAGACGAACAGAATTTCCTCCTCTCGGCGATTCGAGGAAAACGCGCTCTGCTCAAGTACTACTGCGAATGCGGACAACGCGAGGTCTGGCTCGATCTGGGCGAAGTGCGACTGGCTGGCCTCCTCGAGACACGTTGGCACTGGGCTCGCCGGGCATGGTGTGTC
>JBGSIP010000724.1:0-1890 GCA_041742495.1 Planctomycetaceae bacterium | reverse complement strand
TTGACGCGCTGGATGGGCGTGTTGGCTCTGGCACTCATCATGAGTCTGCCAGCCGACCAAGCCAGCGCGCGCGTCCTGCTGGAAAACATCTGCACGGTGCATGGCCCCAGCGAAATCCGGCTGACCGGAATGGGGCTGGTCGTCGGTCTGGCCGGGACGGGCGATGGCGGTTCCGCGGGTCCGACGATTCGCGCGTTGGCGGCTGCCATGCGGCAATTGAATGCGCCGGTCCTTGATCCGGCAGAGCTGAAGGACTCCAAGAACGTTGCGATTGTGCTCATCGATGCCACAGTCCCCGCGGGTGGGCTGCAGAAGGGGCAGAAGATGGACTGCCACGTCAGCAGCTATCTGGGTGCCAAGAGTCTGCGCGGAGGCCGGCTGCTGGTGTCGGCGCTGCAATCGGTCGATCAGCGGGATGGCCGGCTGATTGCCACCGGCAGCGGTGCCGTGATTGTGGAAGACGTGGCCACTCCGACGCGCGGCCGGGTGCCGAATGGAGCGATGCTGGAAATTGACCTGGTGCGCGAACAGGCGTTCCTCAGCCAGATCATTCGCAAGGAGAATGGTCGGCAGTCGATTTCGCTGATGCTCGACGAGGCGCATGCGAGCTATCTGGCCGCTTCGGTTGTGGCGCGGGCCATCAATGAAGACTTTTCGTTCGGGGTCGAAGACCAGCATGTCGCCAAAGCGATCAGCCCAGGCGTGGTCGAGGTGGAGATCCCGACGTTCTATCAGACCGATCCGATGGGCTTTATTGCCCGGGTGCTGCAAGTACGTGTCGATGCGCCGCATTCGCAGGCCAAAGTGATTGTGAACGCCAGCGCGAAGACGGTCATCATTACTGCCGAGGTGGAAATCAGTCCCACACTGATCTCGCATCCGAATCTGGATGTGGCGATTTCTGCTCCCGCAGCGACGACCGAAGCGATGCGCTTCATGGACTTGCGGGATGAATCTACCAGTGGCGGGACAGCGCGGGTGGATCAACTGGTGGCTGCGCTGAAGCAGTTGCGGGTGCCTCCCGAGGGGATCATCGAAGTGCTGCGGGAACTGTCGAAATCCGGCAAGCTGCACGCCGTGTACGAGGAACGGTAATGACTGGTTCTGGCATTGGTTCCCTGACGAGTGCCGTGAGTGGTGCCTCAGCGACCGGACTCGATCTGGAGACATTGAACCTGCGCGTAGCGGGTGACCGTTCACAGGGACCAAAATCGACCAGCCGGGAAGCCTTTCAGGACTTTGTGGCGGGGACGTTTTTCCAGCAGATGCTCAAGTCGATGCGATCGACGGAGCAGGAGCTGCCGTACATTGGCGGGGGGCAGGCGGAGAAAGTGTTCCGCCAGCAGCTTGATCAGCAGATTGCCGGAGATCTGGCGAAATCGCACGGCGCGGCATTTGCCGACAGCCTGTACGAAGTGTTTGCCTCCCGGCTCGATCAATCGGCGTGAACTCTGGGGCTGGCGACCACGCTTGCATTGTGCCAGTCTTCTACGGAAACGGCTGCCATTGCCGATGCGCTGTTCGGCCAAGTCCAACGCAAGTGGCTGCCAGTCCACAGGACGTGAGCCGCGACGAAGGGAACATTGTTCCTGCTCGCGCAGTCGCCCCGTCGGCCTGCTGACCGCCATGCGCCGTCAACGTTGTGTCGCGATAGCAGCTTGCCCAGCTTACGCAACCGGAACAACCGGCACGACTGTCAGTATCGATCGCGTCGCCGAGTGAATTGCCGGGAGAATGGCGGGTGACTTTGCCGATTCTATCGATTGAAGGACGCCTGCGAGTTTTTTTGGGGGAGGCCCGACCAACGGGAACGGGACGGGCGGGGTTCGCTTGAACGTCGCTTCCCATGGGCTCCCTGGTGGCCTGACTGACCGGGTGTGGGGCCGTGAC